>JANOUF010000018.1:0-4005 GCA_031416685.1 Bdellovibrionales bacterium | reverse complement strand
CTTTGCGCCGTTTGCGGGGTTACGTTTTCGGTCGTAATATTCTTCGGTTCTGACGTTAAGCCTTTTAAATGTGAGTTTCGAAGCGACGGTAATGGAGACCATCCAGGAAGCGGTCGGGTTCGGGTTTCATCAACCGGCTTTGGAATAAGTGGCAATTCAACGCCTTCGAGTTTGCTATTCGCTTCCAGAAAATTTGTCTGAGATAAATAGTAGTTCAAGCGGCGTTGAGGAATGTCGTAAAAAAATCCGCCTTGCTCGACTGGGTTCCCGTACGGAAAGCCACCACTTTTTTTAGTACAATAGAATTCAAACAGAGCCGAGCCATTTAGAATCACTTTTTCTCCAGGAGCGATCATGAATTTTAGCAAATTTTCGTCGTTATACAGCATCGGGCTGCTGGAGCTCCACTTCACGCTAGATGAGCGAAGCGGAAGTGCGACGAACCTGTCCGTGTAAGGGGGCGCGGGATGAGGGACAGCGGGCCGTAGCAAGATCGCTCCGTCTTCGTTGTTCGGTACAGCTATTGCGATTTCGTGCTTATGCGGATTGAAAATCTCAACGGTTACAAAATTCGCACGACCACGAACAAAACTTCCCTCTGGAAAGAACGCAGTTAGCAGTTTCACATCGGGTAAGCTCAGCTCAAATTGAAGTTGAAGTGCTTGGCTAACTTCGACGACGCGTGCACCTCGTGTAGTTTCGCGGACAACCCGGCAATTCTGCTTCGGCAGTTGCTTGCGATCACGAAGTACGACACCTTCATAGCTTTCCGCTTTTGCTTCGAGCAACTTAGCGAACCCATAGTTACGATACGTTCGATCGGCTATACTTGAGTAATACCCTTCGCAAAGTAAGTGGACCCATTGCGCACTAGGCAACCCGTCATCTGAACTATCAAGCAGGCGAAGTTTTAAAATTTCGCTTACGGAGAGACTCGAGCGTGCGCTGTCGAGCGTGCGCCCCTCAACTTGCAAATCTAGATCTTCACGGGTGCTCGCGAGATCGACTTGCAGACTGGGCAAGGTGAATGCGTGCATTGAACCGTGACGATTAGTAGCGCGAAATGAAACCAAGCACTCCAATCGAGATGAATCGGAGTTTGGTGCGAAAACTGAAAGCGGCAAAAGATCCTGCACACGGATTACTGCTGAGTTTCGAAATTCAATTTTTTGTCGGTGTTTTTGCTTTTCCCCGCGACAGCTGCTGATGGCTTCAAAACGAACAGGATCACTTTCGAAATCATGATCTTTCAGCGCCGGGAACTCGATGTAAGACTGCGCTGAGAACACGGTGCCTGGCACAGCCGAGTCGGTCGCTTGGAGCCTCACTTCCATTGCACGAAATTCAGGCGTGCCGACTGAGAACGCGTCGTCTTGGAGCTTTTCCTTAGCACAGGAAAGAAGTCCGGAAATTAAGACGGATCCGAGAAAAACTTGGTTTAAAAACAATTTACGCACAAATCACCTCCATGAGCGGAGGATTGTGCAAGGGCGGGGCCCGAAAATTAAATTACCAATAGCTTGCGTGAATTTTGATGTCGCCCAGAACTTCCACCTGGCAGCTGACTCGCTCATTTTTTGGGATATCGTGCATATCGCGCAGGTGCTGTTCTAATGCGTTTTCAGGCGAGAGATTTTTTGCGCCATCAAGAATTTGCATACGACATTTCACGCAAACGCCATCGCCATCACACGAGCTTGCGACCGGAATATCCGCGTTTTGCAGCGCGCGCATCAGGTTGGACCCGACAGGAACCTCAACGGGGGCGCGGTTTTTTAAGAACTCAATCTTCGGCATATACACAGTGTACCGCGTCGGCAGTATGTTTTGAACTTCAATGACGCTTTGGCTAGACTTTGTCCAGCCATCTTACAGGCAAAATCTCTCACAGGTGTCGAATGTCAGGCTCAGGTAAAGTAGAAAAAGTAATTATCGTAGGCTCAGGCCCTGCCGGTTTAACGGCTGCTATTTACGCAGCTCGTGCAAACTTAAATCCTCTTATGATCGAGGGTGAAGAAGCAGGCGGTCAGTTGATGATCACTTCTGATGTTGAAAACTATCCGGGATTTCCAGAAGCAGTTACTGGTCCTGAACTCATGGCCCATTTTCGCAAACAAGCGGGCCGTTTCGGCACTCGCTTCATTACGAAGAACGTAACGAAGGTCGACTTCAGTTCTCGTCCATTTAAAGTATGGATCGATAATGAGTTACACGAAGGCAAAGCCATCATCGTTGCAACTGGCGCAAGCGCAATGTACTTGGGCCTTGAGTCTGAGCGTGCTTATTACAACAAAGGTGTTTCCGCGTGTGCGACTTGTGATGGCGCTTTCTTTAGAAATGTTGAAGTTGCCGTTGTTGGTGGTGGCGATACCGCGATGGAAGAAGCCAATTTCCTCACGCGTTTTGCATCAAAGGTTTACATCATCCATCGCAGAGATTCATTCCGTGCTTCGAAGATCATGGCTGATCGGGCAATGAAGAATCCGTGGATGCTCCGGTACTGGCTCCATCGCCATCACTGTACCCAAGCAATGTCATCGCGGAAGCAAAATGGTTGCGTCTTCGTTTTCCATCGGAAACATGTCGATCGAATCGTTGCGTCAGAAAAGTTCGATGCGACCGCGGGCCAAAAGACTCGATGCGTGAATTCGATACACGCACGCCTGCTCGACGAGCTAGTTCCGTTGCAACTTGCTCCCACGCGCCCACATCGTCTTCGTCGTCACGTGCAGGAAACTTAGCAATCCATAGATTATCGATTTCATCTACAATCCCTGCCTTCGGACGTGCACCACCGATCGATGATCCTGGCGCGATTAGCAATCGAAGTATGTCGCTGGTCTTTTTGTCGCTAAGTTGCTTTTCGGACTGTACGGCCCAAGACGCATGCTCCAACTCTCTGAGCGATGCCCAAGGTGGCGCAGCCATGGATGCATCATGACTCAGATAATCAACTCCGTCAGGAAGCCGCATGCGTATTCCGCCGAGGCGCTGTTCGTCGTGAACTCCGATTACAAAATCAGACTCGAGCAGCCTCTTCGGTTGACGGTTGCTAATGCGAGCCAAATGAGCCTCACGCCTTTGCATCAGGACGCGGCCCCATCGGTCCGGTGCTGAGTCGAGAAAGATTCCGAAGCCCCGCTGCTTCTTGGCGGATGGATACTGACGTCCAACAAACAATTGCAAATCCGGATCTAGATTCCTAGCATGGTCGGTGTTTAGCCAACTCGGATCATAGGAAAATGCGTAAGTCTCTTTGCCTCGCACGAAGTCGATCAGGAGCGAGCCGATCGCGACTGGAATTCCGGATGGGAGCCAATCGGCATCGACTTGAATTTCACGAGTCATGGCTCATCATCCTTGCTCACGGTTTTCTTGCGAGGGTCGTTTGCGGGTCTTTTTCGCGACGACCCAAGCAGTTGAGCATCTATGAGCCGCTGCCCCAATACATCGTCCTTGCCCAGCAATGTTACGTCGTCCTCGAGCCGAAGCGAGACCAGTACTTGAAGCAACGTTCCGATCGACGTATTGGCTTCACCCATTTCAAGGTGGTACAGCGTCGAGCGACTAATTCCTGCACGCTCTGCGACCTGCCCTGTAGTGAGTTTTCGACGCTTCCGGGCTAAGCGAAGGCGTTCCCCGAGTTGCTCCAAAAGCCGTTGATGGTTTGGAAAAAGGTTTGGTTTTGTACGAGCCAAGAGATCTATACCTTACTCAAAAAAATACATTTTGATTTAAATATAGATCAAAAATACAATTTGTCAATTCTGAGAGAGGCAACTTGTGGACCTGTCGTCCGCCTCAAGCACATGCGTAACTGGCTGTTACAATGCGGATGGTCCCGAATCGCAGTGTGAGCACCAGCCATGTCCGACGTCACCAGTATCCTGTCGCAAATCGAATCCGGCGATCCGTCGGCTGCTGAGCAATTGTTGCCGCTGGTGTATGAGGAGTTGCGAAAACTGGCAGCGGTGAAACTAACTCAAGAGGCTTCGGGGCAATCCC
>JANOUF010000017.1:0-10760 GCA_031416685.1 Bdellovibrionales bacterium | reverse complement strand
GGCTGATCGCGGCCGGCAACGTGAGACTCTCGGTGTATTTTCCGCCGCACACGAAGAGCCGCGAGCGACGGGTCGCGACAGCTTTTGCGAGCGCCGCGGTGACGGTCTTCAGTGGGCTCGCCTTCGCCTTGCCACGCAACGAAGTCCCAATCCAATCTTAAAATCTGTGCAGTGGGATTTAAAACATACTCGCCGCTAGCTAGCGCACGAGCCTCACCAACTTCTGAGGCCGGACTATAAAGCGTTACAAACTCAGTCCACTCCCAAAGTGCGAGATCAACCAACCACGCCTCTTGAAGTCGCTTTGAGCGGCTTTTGTTTCGCAAATACAAAGGGAATGCGCGAAGCTTTTCGAACGGCTCCCAATCAGCACGGCTAAAAGTTTCTAGATACTCACCGAGCCATGCACGAACGCGCTCAATACCCGCAACCGCGGCAAGCTTTCGAAACACGCTAAGGAACTCGCGCTCTAACTCAAGCCCAAATTCAATCATTGATGATCCTTTTTCATGCGTAGAGCGAAATCATCAACTAATTTAAAGGTTTCTTCCGTTACGACCGCTGGCAAAACCAATGTGACGTTACAACTACGAGAGGCTTTTGCCAAAACCAGCTCACCAATTATTTTCTCAACAGCATTGTAGTCAGAGCGAATCAGATCTGTTTCAACTTCAAGTTCCAAAACACGATCGGCAAAATCGATACCGAGCGGATCGCCTAGCCAGTCGCGAGCAGCAATCGCCACAAATACGCCATTTAAATCGCGCACCCGATTTACTTCCTCGCGATTACGAACCAAAACCGCCACTTCTACGCTTTTCGGGAGGCTCGACAGCAAATCACGAACGACAACCTCAGCCGAAGACTCCTCTGACAAAGCTTTTCGACAGGTGATAAAACCTTCTCGCAAAAAATCTGCAGTTGCTAACTGGTGAACTTGATCCCAAGTTGAAGCCGACACCGGCAGATAATCTGAAAAATATTGCGGTTTAATTTCGTGAGATAAATTTTTGCGAAAATCTTCCAGTGGTCCGCCGTATTTCAAAAACGTCTCAAGACGAAGGCTCACAAATGAATAGCCAGAACGAACCAACAGAGGCCATTCCAAAAACGGAGTGAATTCGCAACGAAGACCGAAGTTCATCATTCGTTTTTTCAGCCTTTTCTCAACGCGATTTTATTGAAGTGATCAACGATGCGACCCGCACGCTCAGTCATGACTCGATCGATGTCGGAGCGAACGTAAATATCATCAGCCAGATATCCGAGGAGACCGAATGGCATCGTGTAGTGAACTAACTCTGAGAGCCGAGTTTGTTTTGGACCGTGTTCATCGAGAATCATCGAGTGCGACCAGTTCTTAAAGAACCCGCCCTTTTGCCGATAGAAAATCCTCTCGGGCGGAGAAAACTGTTCAACTCGGCAGATGATTTTCGCAGTGACATTGTAGCGCGTCATGACGACATCAAACTCAGTAAGCATCGCCAATTTTGGTGGTGGAACCCGAAATTCCACCTCAATCATCTCGTCTAATTGATTTGGAAGGTTATTGAGGTCGCAGAGGTATTCGAAAACCTCTTCGCGAGTTGCCGGAATCAGATGTGAGATATTTACGTGACCCAAACGAATGCCCTTTTTATTTTGACCCTCTCAAAACCACCCTATATCTAGCCCCCTATGAAACACTTGTCAGTCCTTGTAATTGCCTTATTTTTAAGCAGCGTGGCGTCGGCGTCACAGACGATGATTGTTGAAGGCGTAATCGGATCACGCGCTGGAAAACCGGTCATCCGACACGGAACAAAGCAAATCATTCTCAATCCGCACGATCAACATGTGGGCCGCGATCTCAATCGGCTTCGTGTCGGCGATTTTTTAAGTGGATACGGGTTTTATAATCCAACAACCAACACTCTTGATCTTCAAACAATTGAGACGGTTGGACTCAAAACACTTTTGGGTCGTTGGAAAACTCGCGACGGTCAAGTTTTCGAGTTCCGAACGTTCACTGAACTTTTGCATTATAAGTCCGTGATCACTGAGTGGGTTAATTACGCGAAGTCACTCATGGGAACATCTACAAACCTTAAATCACGCGAGTTGAGCTACGCTCTTGCTCCTGACTCAGCGAAAAATCGATGGGCGATTTTCGTCGCTGACAAACAATCCCTTTTGATCGGCTACGTTCATTTCAGCTCACGCGGAATACTTCTGACTTTGATTGACCCGAACACAGGACGCGCGATTCAAAAGTTTGTATTGAGACCGATGTACAGCAAATGAAGACACGCGACCTCTTAACGCGAATTCTCTCAAAACCTACGGCCCCGTTTCGCGAGAACTGGGTCGCCCAAGAGATTATCTCAATCCTCAATGAACAGAAGATACCGTACTTCCAAGATGACGTTGGCAACATCATCGCTGGCGTAAAAAAAGCGAAGCACCTAAAGCGCGGTTTCGGCATAGGCCTAATGGCGCACATGGATCATCCGGGCTTTCATATCGACAAAAAACTTAAAAGCAAAAATCAATATTCAGCTACATTCTGGGGTGGCGGTCCGTTTCAAGGAATGAACAGTGCAAAGGTAAGAATCTATTCTCCTCACAATGAGAAATTCGTCGCTTACGGAAAAGTTAAAGAAGTTGGTGAGCCACACCCAAAAGTCGAAGGTCGCCCTCTTGTGATCGAAGTCGCAGCGGGTACCCGCCCGCTTCCTGACTATGCCTTCGGAAGATTCGATATCGAAGCCATCAACATTGTCGGAGATGAAGTTCGAACTCACGCAGCTGACGATCTCGTCGGTTGCGTGATCGCGCTAGGTGCCTTGATCGATGAAGCCAAGAGCAAGAAAAGCTCAGGACATTTGTTTGCGATTTTTACTCGCGCTGAAGAAGTTGGCTTCATCGGATGCCTCGCACTTCTTGAAGAAGGCTTGATTCATAAAAACAATTGGATCGTTTCTCTTGAAGCTTCACGAGAATTACCAGAAGCCGAACTAGGAAAAGGCCCCGTACTTCGAACAGGCGACAAATCCTTTCTCTTCGATCCAGAACTCGCGGCTATCAGTTGGAAAGTTGCGCAATCCCTTGAGCAAGAAACGAAAAAATCCGATAAACAATTTATTTTTCAGCGCCGTCTTATGAGCGGTGGAACTTGCGAAGCAACTCCGCTGTCGCTTTTTGGTTTTCCAGCTGCTGGCTTAGCTGTTCCTCTCAGAAATTATCATAATATTGGCAAAGATCTAAAGCCTGCGTCTGAAATTGTATCGCTCAATGACACCGAGCTTGCTCGATGGTTTTGCGTTGAGCTCGCACGAAGAGTCGCGACAAAACCCGATTGGCGCGGCGATATGCTCAAGGAAATTCGACGAGACTACAAAATTCTAAAAAAACAACTCCGCTTCAAAGTCTTAGGTTAGTAAGCAATGAGATTTAATCAATGAGATTCACACCTCCGCATCGCGACCTATTTTTTTCGAAACACGATCCACTTGATCCTCGCCTTGGCGATATCGCCAAATCGACGATGGAATTTGCGAAAGTAGAAACTGGATCTCGAACGATCGCAATTATCGGTTATCCAGACGATGAAGGTATCAAGCTTAACGGCGGCCGCGTTGGCGCAAACGAGGGCCCGGATCGCATTCGTAAATATCTCTACCGTATGACTCCGGCTGTGAACTCACCGGTGCGTGATCTTACCCACATCGTCGATCTCGGAAACTTAGCTGCTGATAGCATGGATCTTGAGACGAGACACAAAACTGCAGAAAACCGCGTACGAAACGTTTTCGCTATGGGCGGAAAAGTTTTAAGCCTCGGTGGCGGCCATGACTTTGGTTACCCTGACACCGCCGCCTTCGCCGTATTTTGCCAAGAAAGAGGCGTTCGCCCTCTCGTGATCAACTTTGATGCGCATTTAGACGTGCGGCCGCTCGATCGCGGAATCACAAGCGGTACGCCGTTCTATCGATTGCTTGAAAATTTTCCGGAAGTTGATTTTGCGGAGATCGGAATTCAAAATCAATGTAACTCTGCCGCGCACCTTGAGTGGGCTCGCGCAAAAGGCGCCCGCCTTCTAAGTTACGAAGACTGGATGACCTCCAACGAATCACTGCCCGTTTTCGTAACCAAACGTCTTGAAGACTGGCTGGTTCGTCCTCGTCCGCTATTTTTATCTATCGATATCGACTCATTCTCTTCGGCGTATGCGCCTGGCTGCAGTCAATCGTGGCCAACCGGCTTTGAGCCGAATGAATTCTTACGTCTCATGCAGATCTTAGTTGCACGTATGGATACGTGGGGTGTGGGCATCTATGAAGTTTCGCCTCCTCTTGATCATGAAGATCGAACTTCGAAGTTAGCTGCGCTCTTGGCGCACAGATTTATTTATCCTCTATGAGAATTGGTTTTGGCTCCGACAATCATTCTGGTGCGCACCCTGAAATTTTGCAGGCATTAATGCGGGCATCGGAAGGTCATCAGCCAAGCTACGGCACAGATGAAATTTCTGAGCGAACATCCGCGATTTTTGAAAAGCATTTTGGCTCAGGCGTAAAAGCATTTTTTGTTTTTAATGGCACTGCCGCGAATGTCTTATCACTCGACGCGCTTTTAAAACCATATCAGGCGGTCCTCTGTTCTTCGATGTCGCACCTTCAAAATGATGAATGCGGAGCACCTGAACGATGGACTGGCGCAAAACTCATTCCAGTTTCAACTCCTAACGGAAAACTCACTGTCGATGACATCAAAGCGAATCTCATTCGTCGAGGGGATCAGCACTTCTCACAACTTGCAGTGGTTTCGCTAACTCAACCAACAGAGGTTGGTACCATTTACTCAGTAAATGAACTCAAAGACATTACGAGCTTTGCCCATGCTAATGGATTATTGGTCCACATGGACGGCGCGCGCCTGGTTAATGCGGCTGCGGCTCTCGGCGTATCTTTAAGTGCGATTACGAAAGACGCTGGCGTCGACGTACTTTCTCTTGGCGGAACTAAGAATGGTTTGGTCTTTGGCGAAGCGGTTTTGTTCTTTGACCCAAAGTTTGCGCAAGACTTTAAGTATCGTCGTAAGCAAGCGATGCAGTTGCCATCAAAAACACGTTTTATTGCAGCCCAATTTGAAACCTTTCTTGGAACAGATCTGTGGCTATCAAACGCACGCCATGCAAATGCCCTTGCGAAAGAATTGGCCGAGGGTTTAAAGCAAAGACCTTATGTTACAGTCACGCAAGAGTGTCAGGCGAACGCGGTATTCGTGCGAATCCCAAAGGAATGGGTCTCGCGTTTACGTGAACGATATTTTTTCTATGTTTGGGATGAGAAAACTTTCGAGTGCAGGCTTATGACGACGTTCGACACAACCAAAGAAACTGTGAATGGATTTCTTAAAGCATTAGACGAACTCAACCGGGAGAGACAATGACAAAGCCATATCCACCCATCGGTTACACGGAGTATCTCCAGGTCGATAAACTCCTGACGCTCCAAACGCTTCGGAGTAAAGAGTTCGGCAATCCGTCGCACGACGAAATGCTTTTCATCATCATGCACCAAACTTATGAGCTGTGGTTTAAACAGATACTCACTGAGCTGGATTCGATTTTGCCGCTGTTCAATCAAGAGGTCGTCGACGAGCGAGCGCTCGGCACGGTCGTATCTCGCCTTGGGCGCATAATCGAGATCCAGAAAATCCTAATTGATCAAGTGCGCGTCCTTGAAACGATGACGCCGCTCGATTTTCTTGAATTCCGTGATTATCTCTTCCCGGCTTCTGGATTCCAAAGTCTTCAATTCCGTTTAGTTGAAAACAAACTCGGGCTTCCTCGTTCACAGCGCCTTCCATTCAATGCACTTCCTTATACAGCTTATGTGAGCCCTTCTGAGAAAGCGCAAATGGAAGCCGCTGAGAAAGCTCCTTCGCTTTTCGAAGGAATCGACAAATGGCTTGAGCGAACGCCATTCTTACAAACATCGGGATACTCTTTTTGGAATTCTTACCGAGATGCTGTCGAGAAGATGTTTGAGGGCGATAAGAAAGTTGTTCGCTTAAACCAACTTCTAAACGACGAGCAACGTGCGAAAAACATGGCGGACATTGAATCCAACTTAGAAAGCTTCCGCGCAATTTGCGATGAGAAACGTTATTTTGAACTTCAGCAAAGTGGTGCTTGGCGGATGAATTTCAAAGCGCTCCACGCGGCACTTTTGATCAATCTCTATCGTGATCAACCGATTCTTCATTTGCCCTTTAAAGTTTTAGTTTCACTTCAGGATATCGACGAACAGTTCGCAGCATGGCGCTACCGCCATGCGCTTATGGCGCATCGGATGTTGGGCTCTAAGATTGGTACAGGAGGCTCTACAGGCCACCGCTACTTAAAGGCAGCCACTGACCAGCACAGAATCTACGGCGACTTATTTAACTTAGCGACGTTCTTGATTCCGCGCTCGGCTCTACCGGAATTGCCTGAAGATGTTCGACGTAATCTTGGATTTTTCTATAGCGCCAAAAAAGCTAAGGGCTGACTCAGAGGGGGGTCCAAGTCAGCCCTATTTGGGGGTGAAGATTTAAAACGACTTAGTGGGGGGACACATGAGTTCGTTTGACTTACTTAAGAGCAATCGATGGGCCAATAGGAAATCTCGGATAAGTACTTGAACCCATGATGAGCCGCCGAAATCGAGCGACAAAAATTGATTTTCTCGGGCAAAAAATTGGAACTGTGCCTGTGGATGTGAGGAAGAAAATGACCAAAAAGAAAGTTACAAAAAAAACGCCAACAAAGAAAACGGCAGCAAAACCAGCAACAGTCACTTACAAAGGCGTTTCTGTTGGAAGCAAGCTACCTGCATTTAACGTTAAAGGGACCTCAGGCACCGAAGTGACTGATCAAAGCCTTAAAGGCAAAATTACGGTCCTTTACTTCTACCCTAAAGACAGCACACCTGGCTGCACGCTTGAAGGGTATGATTTCAAAGCCCACTTACCAAAATTTAAAAAATTAAATGCACAAATCTTTGGAGTTTCTCGCGACTCGATGAAGGCGCATGAGAACTTTAAATCAAAATGCGGCTTCCCGTTTGAACTTTTAAGCGACGACGCTGAAACACTCTGCAAGATGTTTGATGTCATTCAAATGAAGAAGCTCTATGGCCGCGAATACCAAGGTATTGAACGCAGCACCTTCGTAATAAATGAAGACTGCAAACTCGCAAAAGAATGGCGCAAAATTAAAATTGAAGGCCACGCCTCTGAAGTTCTCGAATTCGTAAAGGAACTTTGAGCTTAAATGGTCTACGATATCTCCCCTCTTATTTCTGAACGACTTGCGGTTTTCCCTGGTGATACGAAGTTCACTAGGACGATTGCTATGAGTTTTGAGAAGGGCGATCATCTTCAGCTCTCAAGCTTTCAAACGACCGTACATCTCGGAGCGCATACCGATGCGCCAAACCATTACCGTAAAGGTCTTTCTGGAATCGATGAACGCGCGCTTTCGATCTATATGGGCCGAGCACAAGTCATTCGCGTCACAGTTGGACGTGGCGAGCGTATTATGCCAAAACATATCGAGGGGCGAAAGATCACATCCCCTCGCGTGCTTTTTCACACAGGTACTTTTCCTGACCCAAATAACTGGAATTCGGATTTCGCTTCCCTCAGCCCCGAGCTCATCGTTCATCTTGCACGCCAAGGTGTAAAACTCGTTGGCATCGATACACCAAGTATCGATCCTGAGAGTTCAAAAACACTCGAGTCGCACCAAGTGGTCGCAGACAATGACATCGCGATTCTAGAAGGAATTGTACTTTCAAAAGTTCCCGAAGGTGATTACACGTTGATAGCACTGCCTTTGAAAATCGAAGGGTCTGATGCCTCGCCTGTTCGTGCGGTTCTCTTAGATAAGTTGGAAACTTTGCAGTCATGAGTATTCAATGGCCCGACCACCTTCATGCGAAATCAAAAACTCTTCTCGCTGAATTGGGATATTCATTCGACAAGCCGGGCGCCGTCGCTTCAGCAGTAAAGAAGCTCTCTGATTTTTACATCGCAAATCCCACTGCTCCAACGCCATGGAATGAAAAATGGGCGCAGGCTGCTTACCTTGCCTATTATCTTCCGCTGAACTATTCGCGCGTGCGCCGAGCGGTCACAAAAGCCTCGCAAATTGGTTTCTTCGACGGGCTCACGACTTTAATTGATTTTGGAAGTGGACTTGGGTCCGCTCAACTTGCGATCGAACAAGAAAAGTCAGATTGGGGTAAGCGCATTTGCTTTGACGTCGATGCAACACCAATGTCGCTTCATCGTGCGCTAACTCCATCGAAAATCGAGTTCTGGAAAGACTTCGACGAAGCAAAGCTTCCAGACGCATCGACGCGCCTTGCGGTTTTATCCTACGTCTACACGGAACTTCCGACCCTACCGAAGTGGGCTGCAGAGTCAGAAGCACTTTTAATAATTGAACCAAGCACTCGAGATGATGGCCGCCGTCTGCAAACTCTGCGTGGAGAATTACTCGGCGCCGGATTTACTGCTTTTGCGCCGTGTGCGCATCAAGCGGCCTGCCCATTGTCGGTCGATAGCGAAAAGGATTGGTGTCACGACCGCGTTGAATGGAAAGCGACTCCTGAGTGGGAAGCCCTTGAAGCACTTCTTCCTATGCGTAATCGTACGCTCACGCTTTCGTACTTAGCAGTTCGAAAGACAAAGCACCCTGAATTCCCCCAAGGCCCGCTTGGTCGCATGATCGGCGATAAGCTTGAGGAAAAGGGAAAGACACGGCAGTTAATCTGCCGTGGCCCTCAACGTGAATTTTTAGCCTGGTTCCCGAACCGCTTGAAAGCCGATCTCGAGCTTAAGCGCGGAGATCTGGTGCGGTTGGGTGAGTTAGAACCCAAAGCCAATGAGCTTCGGGTTAAGCAAATCTTAAGTGTTGAAACGATCACGTTTCCAAAGACGGAGCTGTGAGCGAATACGCTCGCTAAGCGATGCGATCGCTTGCTGTGGGTCCTCAGAGATCACTTCAGCTACGAATGTACCAACTGATGAATTGATCTTCAAAGCAGCCTGGAAGCTACCCTCGAGCGTTTTACGGATAGTTGCGAATGCAAACGAGTCGCTCGGAGATTCATTATGAATACGACCGAAACGCGCTTTTGCGAAATCAACGAGAGCTGGTTCAGGTTCAAACCCGATAAAATTAAATGTCTTAGCCATGGAGTACCCCCTCTAAACTAGAGATCTGTGACTTTTTGTATACGCTAGTTCTCGAGAGAAAATCCATGCAAAAGAATAGAGCTCGAACTCTAAATGCAGAAATTCATCGGTGATTCCTGCTAAATAGACTTCGTTTTGTAGAAATCTCCAAGTTTGTTCGGATTTCGTCAGGGGAATCAGTCAGAGAAAACTAGGCATGTGCCTAACTATTCGATTGAGTATCTAATTTTTCCAACAGTTTGACCATGGCTTCGCGAAGTCGTTCGCCCTCAATATTAAGTTGTTCGCGCCTCAGTCTTCGATCCTTATCTAGGTCCTCGCCTCTTAATGAGGGCGAATAAAGCGTGCAGAGCATACGGAATTTTTTAATTTTCTTTGGGAGAACTGGAAGAACGAATTTCTCGAACGCACGAAAATGCTGACCAAGCAGCGACGGCAAAAATCCGTAAAGAAATTTTGCTGATTCAGGGACGGCAAAAGTTTTTGCCCAATGCTCTGAGCCTCGATGCACTCCAATCAGGATCGGAATATTTTCGCGAACCGCTAATTCGAGAATTCGGCTTGAGCGGAATTCCTGAATTTCGCTAGGGTCACCAAAGAAGCAATTTGATCCCTCTGGAAAAATACAGAGATCGGCTTGCTCGAAAGATTGTAAATGTTCAGCTATATCTCCAAAGCCAAGCGGACTTGCGCTTTGCGAGAGCCACTGGACAATTGGGCGAAGCGGTTTGAACTCAAAGAAGAAACGATCAAACACACCTAGTGGCACACGCTGCCCACCACCGTTCTCAACGTATTCGTGTTGCAGAACACACATCGTTGGCAACCAACTGAGTGGAGTACCGTGACTAAAGATGCCTATCAACCGTGCATGTTTTTTAAGCACCTCACGCAGCGGCGGATGGCACTCAAATTCGTACTCCTCTACAACGAGTCTCAACAGAAACTCTAAGAATCCAGAATAGTCGCTAATCGTTCTCATTCGACCCCGCAGTTATCCATTTTTTTTAACACTTTCTGCAACACTTGAGGCAGGAAAAAACATTCTCCTTCGTACAATCTAAACAAAGTAGACAGTCAGTTTTTGTAAGTCTCTTTAGAAACCGCATCAACGAGGTAACGGATGGTCTCAGGCGAAGTGCTGATCAACAACCAACCTGCACGTAGCAAGTTGGCCCGATTCATAGAAAAAAAGATTCATCAATGGGCCTCCAAACAACAGTCTGACCAGCATAGCGAAACGGCGACTGAAGACTTAGCTTACAAAGTCGCATTTACCGAAGACGAAGTTAAACAAGTCTCATGTGAAACGGAAATCAATGTCGGTGGTCACCTCTGGCGCGGTTGCGAGCTCGCAACAGATACGCAGATGGCGTTCATCCACAGCATGAAACGTCTGCAACAACACTAGGAAAGGACTTAGAAGGAATGAGAAGCCTCAGAGGAATGCCATTGAAGGCAAACGCGAGACAGAACAAGTTCTCGCGTATCTACGACTTGACCCTACTTGGTACGGCACTTCTCTATTT
>JANOUF010000016.1:0-3493 GCA_031416685.1 Bdellovibrionales bacterium | reverse complement strand
TCAGGACCAGTTCCGTCGCCTTCGATAAAAGTGAGAATAGGTTGATCGGGAACTTGGATTTTGCCGTTCGCGAGCACCTTAATTTTTTCGCCGGAAGTTGGAACTTTGATCTTTTGGTACTGGGCCATTTTCTTCCCTTTAAACAGTTGGTTTCTTGAGGATTTCAGTCTTAAATTAAGTGGATTAAGTTGAGCTATTTTAAATAGTGCACAAGACGCCTTTGGGCAAAGAGTCTAACTAGAGGGACGCACCGTGCCGACACCTTTGATCGAGCTTAGCGATGTGAGTATTTCATTCGGTGGGGAACATCTTCTCCGCCGAGCGAATCTATCTATCGAAAAAGGTGAATCGTTTGCGTTGATTGGTCCTTCGGGCCAAGGAAAATCGGTCGTGATGAAACTCATCGCGGGACTTCTCATCCCGGACAGCGGTGAAGTCCTTTTCGAGGGAAAAAACCTTTCGACGTTGCGTGACAAAGAGCGTGATGCAGTCATCAGACGAATGGGGATGCTCTTTCAGAAAAATGCGCTGTTTGACTCTCTGACGGTCGGAGAAAACGTCGCCTTCCCACTTCGCGAAGTTGCTGGAGCCCCCGAAGCAGAGATCGCGAAAGCGATTCAGTTCTACTTAGACGGCGTTGGAATCCTCCATGCCCGCGATCTTTTTCCTGATGAAATCAGCGGCGGTATGCAAAAGCGATTGGGAATTGCACGTGCACTCGCACTGAAGCCTGAAATCGTTTTGTACGATGACCCAACGGCTGGTCTGGACCCAATCACTTCGAAAAAAATTGTCGATCTCATTATCAACTTAAAAAAAGAATATGGCTCAACCGTCATTGCGATAACCAACGACATGAATCGTGCGTATCAACTTGGCGGGAGAATTGGAATGGTTGTCGACGGCGAAATAGTTGTTACAGGAAACGAAGCACAAACCAAAGCACATTCCGATCCAAGAGTCCGTCAATTTATTCGCGGCTCACTCGAAGGACCACTGATGGTGTCGCCATGATTCGCTTTGATCATGTGATAAAGAGATTTGGCGATCGCACGGTTCTTAAGGGACTTACGTTTGAAATTAAGGAAGGCGAAATTCTTTTTGTTCTGGGGACATCTGGCACTGGAAAATCGGTTTTGCTTAAAAACATTGTGGGCCTCTTGAGGCCTGACGAAGGAAAAATCTGGATCGACAATCAGGAAGTTTCAAAGCTCACCGAAGAGGAATACTTTCCTGTGCGAAAAAAGTGCGGAATGGTTTTCCAACATCCAGCACTCTTTGATTCGCTCACTGTTTATGAGAACGTCGCCTTCGGTCTTCGCAAGCACTATCAAATGTCCGAAGACAAAATCAAGGCGCGTGTGCGTGAGTGTTTGAGCCTTGTAAACTTAAGCGGCATCGAGAGTAAAATGCCCACCGAAATTTCTTACGGTATGCAAAAGCGAGTATCACTTGCTCGTACCGTTGCAATCGAACCGAAAATTCTTTTGTTCGATGAACCTACAACAGGCCTTGATCCGGTCACGACAAATGCGGTGAACCGATTAATCTTTGATCTATCGCGAACACTAAAGACAACTTCAATTGTGGTGAGCCACGATATGGGCTGCGCACTCGAAATCGCAGATCGCATTATCGTTTTGGATAAAGGCGAAATCGTAGAGCAGGGGACACCAGATCAACTAAAGAAATCAGTTAAGCCACTGGTAAAAGATTTTCTCGCTGAAACTTTGGCGACAGGAAGCTAGACGATGTTTAAGCATGCACAAATCCTAATTGATGACATCGGCGGCGGAATTCTGTTCTTCAATCAAACTATCTCCACAGCATTTCGCACAAAGCTTAAAACTGACGTGATCTTCGATCAAATTTGGCGAGTTACGATCAACTCTCTGCCGACGACAGCCCTTGCGGGCTTCTTTGTTGGCGCGATCATGACCGTGCAGTTCACATTGCAAATTAAGGAGTTTGGCGCTCTCGGCTATTTGGGTGGTCTTGCAACAAGCGGAACCATAAGAGAAGTCGGGCCGCTTTTGATTGCATTCATGCTTTCAGGAAAAGTTGGCGCATTTACATCGGCAGAGTTAGGAACTATGCGAGTGACCGAGCAAATCGACGCCATTCGGTGCCTCGGTGCAAATCCATTTCAAGAAATCATTTTGCCTAGGTTCATTGCGATTATCGTTGCGAGCTTCTTTTTATTGGCGATCGGTCTCGGCATGTCGATCTTCGGTGGCCTTTTACTTGGAGTTTTTTTCTCAGGCATCACTGCAGAAGAATATCTTCGCCACATTCCAACTATCGTAGTGCTGCCTTCAATTATTGGCGGACTCTTTAAATGTTTCATCTTTGCAATCGTTCTCGCATCGATTTGCACATACAAAGGTTTCACTGCATCCGGTGGCGCAAAAGGTGTTGGCCGCGCCGTCGTTAGCACTGCAGTTGCAACGATGGTTGGACTCGTGTTCGCCGATTTCGTAACGACTCTTATTAGTGAAACGGCTCTTACGATTGCGATGGAATTCTAAATGGAGACAAACGCAATCGAGCAAAACCCGGGACCACTTAAGTTGCCGCTAAAATTGGCGGAGTTAATCGGCACGCAAATCTTAAATGCGTTCAATCAGACAGTGAGTTTTTTGACACTCTTCGTCCAGACGATAGTTGGGGCGTTCACGCCACCGTATCGCTTCAAAGACATCATCAATCAAATTTATTTCGTCGCAAACCAAAGTGCTCTCATCATCGTTTTCTGTGTGAGTTTCGCTGCGATGGTCACCATCGTCGAAGCTTCGTATCATATGAAACTTGTTATTCAAAACGACTCGATGGTTCCCGGATTCGCCGCACTTTTGATTCTGCGAGAGCTCGGCTCAGTCGTTACTGCTCTGTTAGTTACTTCTCGAGTCGGCGCAGGTCTAGCTGCCGAAGTTGGAAGCATGAAAATCACCGAGCAAATCGATGCCCTTCGCATGCTCGGCATCAATCCAATCCGATTTATCGTCGTCCCGCGCTTTGTCGCCTGCGTTTGGGGCGGATTTATTCTCACTGTTATCGCCAATGTCGTATGTGTCGGCTGCGCAATGTTGGTGAGTACGGTTAAATTGGGATACACTGTTGGTGGATTCTTAGAAGGAATGAGAACCTTTGTTGATTTTCGCGATCTAATCTTTGCTTCGATTAAAGGAGCAGCTTTTGGCGCGGTCATTCCGGTTTTCAGTTGTTACCACGGCTTTTTGTGTAAGGCCGGTGCCGAAGGAGTCGGTCGGGCAACAACGAACAGCGTTGTCTCAACATCGGTTGCAATTATTGTGATCGACTTTGTGCTGACGTTTATTTTCTCCTTCTTCTATTGATTTTGCTAATGCCGGCGACGTGATGTAGCGGCTTGAGGGACATGCGATGAAAGTCGAAACAAAAGTTGGTCTACTGTTCGTGACCGCAATTCTTCTCGTAATTGCATTTGCCTACTACCTTGGGGCACTCAACCCTT
>JANOUF010000015.1:0-1675 GCA_031416685.1 Bdellovibrionales bacterium | reverse complement strand
TTTTCAGTGAAGCATCAAGTTCAACAAAGCTTACGTATGGTACAAGACTCATGCTCGATCTAGCTTCTGGCAGAACACTTTCACCCGCGTGAACAAAAGTAACCTGATGACCATGGGCAAAGAGCTCGTCGGCACTCGCAGCTCCTGTTTTTCCAGTGCTGGTATTTGCCAAAGTGCGAACGCCATCAATCGTCTCTCGTGTTCCGCCGGAAGTGACGATCACCTTGAGTGGTTGTGTAGGAAGCGGTCGCGCTGGAAGTTGAGCTAAAATTTTGGCGAGAATAATGTCTGGGTCTAAAAGCTTTCCTTCGCCAACATCGCCGCAAGCAAGTGTTCCGCTCGCAGTTTCAAGAATTTCAATACCCCAATCACGAAGCTTCGTTAGAGAAGCGCGCGTTGCCGGATGCTCATACATATTCGTGTTCATCGCCGGAGCAATCACATAGGGCTTTTTAAAGTCGTGCGCCAAGAAGAGCGTAGTAAGCAAATCATCGCCGACTCCAGCACCAAGTTTATTAACGGTATTCGCCGAAGCCGGGCAAAGGACAACGATGTCGGCCCACTTCATTAAATGAATGTGATCCATTTGGTGTCCAGGAGTGAACACGTCACTCAAAACTGGTTTTCCAGTTAAACCTTCGAGCGTCGCAGTGCCAACGAATTCAAGTGCCGCTTTAGTTGCAACAACTTGCACATCGTGACCAGCTTGCACCAGACGTGAAATCACGTGGCAAGCCTTGTAGCACGCAATCGAACCGCTCAACTGAAAGAGTATTTTACCTCTCGACATTGTCGATCAACCTCACTCCATCTACGGAAACCGCGCCAAAGCGACGATTCCCTTTATCCACAACGTAATCCACAGCAAAGCCAAGCTCTTCCAGCTTTGCTCGAGCGGCTTCAACTGTTGGTGCGCTCATAAGTGCTAGTGGAAAACTCTGTGATTTCTTGCGAGCATTTTCATTCAAGCGAACATTTCTTGAACTCAACGCTAAGCCGTCGGCCTCGCGAACAGTCGGGCAGGCGACGATTTTTACATCCATGAAGAACGAGTTCACCATGCCGCGAATAAGTTCGAGCTGTTGAAAATCTTTTTCGCCGAAATATGCGCGCGTTGGACGAACTAAATTAAAAAGTTTCATCACGACAGTTAGCACGCCATCAAAATGTCCTGGACGATGAGCGCCGCACAGTTCTTGGCTAAATTCGATCTCGCTCACCTTGTAGCGATAACCATCGGGATACAGCTCAGTCATCGATTCAGGCATGAGCACATAATCCACGCTATGCTTTCGTGCTAATGCAATATCTTGCTCGGTGGTGACGGGATACTTCTCAAGATCTTCAGGATTATTGAACTGAGTTGGATTCACAAAAATGCTCAAGACAACGATGTCGGACTCACGCCGAGCGCTTTCAATCAAAGACTCGTGTCCTGCATGCAAGGCACCCATTGTGGGAACAAAGCCAACGCACGCACTCGCACCGAACTGCGCGCGAAGCGATCGCCATTCTGCAATCGTGCGAACGACCCTCATCTAGTAACTCTCTTTCTCGAGAGGGAACTCACGCGCCTTCACCTCATGATCGAAACGATTGATCGCTTCACGAAAAAGATCAGCTCCGTTTAAAAATTTTCTTACGAAGCGAGGCTTGAACTCAGTGTTAAGTCCCA
>JANOUF010000014.1:0-4268 GCA_031416685.1 Bdellovibrionales bacterium | reverse complement strand
AAATGCACGCTCACCGAATTTTTTATCGAGGCCAGCAAACTCAACTTGAGCGAGGATCGGCTTACCGCTTTGGTTCACAACGCGGATCGTGACCGCGTTATCAAGCATGTCGTTCATGAACATCAACCATGCTGGACGATGTTTGCGCAAAGTTGGCTCGCGAAGATCGTAAGGTGGTTGGAAGTCTTGGTTTACTTCTAGCGTGTAAGTCATCGCGCCGTAAGCAGCGAAGAAGTAATCATTCGAAGATCCGTCTACTGCATAGAGAATATCCCAAGGCGTACCTGGCTTATAAAAACCGCCGCCATTATCGCGTGGAAGTGCGCGAGCAAGCTTTTGGCCAAAGGCTTCAAGAGCTGCGTTTTCACCAGTGTACTGACCATCACAACCGTACGGGTAAAGAACAAGTTCGCTATACGAGTGGTAAGAAATGTGACCGATTGGACGAATCAAATCTCCTAAGCGCATCATCGCTTTATTCTCTGGCTCGCTACCTGCACTTGGACCACGGTAATCATCAGCGCGCGTGTTGGCGCTTGATCCGTTACACTTTCCCCACTGGAAACTGTAGTTACGGTTATTGTCGACGCCCACTTTTTGGCCATTGATCTTCGCGCCGTTTTTTCTCCACATGTTCGAACCTGACCAAACCATAGCGTTTCCGTCTGGGTTGATCATCGGCACGATCCAAATGCTCGCACGATCAAGAACGTCTTGAGCATTTGCACGAATGTTTCTAGAAACACCGTGGCTAGTTGCTGCTCTTAAGAGTGATTCAGCAACGTCGAACGCGATTTCCGGAGTCATGACCTCACGAGCGTGGTGCATGCCATCGATCAAGATCGCAGGCTTCAAGCTTGGCGAAGGACGTGAAACATGAAGGGCCATAATTGGACGGCCTTCATTTGTTCTTCCGATTTCATGAAGCGATGAAAGCTTTGGAAATTCGGCCGCAAGTGCACGCATTTTTTGTTCTAGGGTTTCTGGATTCAAAAAACGTTTATCCGGTGCAAACGGCATCGAACGGCGGGCCCCGCGAACTCCAAGATTCATTTCAAGAAAACTGATTTGACTGTCGTTGACGATCACTTCGATTTGTCGCTCAGGGTAGTTGATACCCGCGATATCCATCTCACGCGCCTTTAGAAATTTAATCGCCTTGCGCATCACCTGTGGTGACGCGTTCCCCAGCTTGATCATGTAGCGGTGCTGTGGCGCCTGCAGAAGTAGCGGAGTGGCCCGACGACCATGAAAATCGCCCGCCTGAGCAAAAGAAGATAAACCAACAATGGATGCGAGAACTAAGTGGAAAAACGACATAAATCCCCCTGCTTTGAAGCGTCATACGCCGGGGGATTGACTGCAACTTGTTACGCTAAGCAGCGGGAGAATACCACCGCGTGAAGTTTAGCCTGATAGTTAATAGACAACTTGGTGGTGAATAGCTTCCTGAACGCGAGGATCTTTAAGCGGAACGATCGGGTTTTTGCTCAAGAAACGTGTGACGGACCAAATAAAGAGACCGCCAAACCCAATGAAGGTTCCGATTTCTTGCCAACCCAAGAGCCAATGCTCCTTATCAAGATTCGGATAAACCATCCAATGAATGTCGAGATACTGCATAACCAAAATAAGAACGCATACGAACGATAAGTGGCTTGGAGTGCGTTTCGCCCAGCGCGGAAGAAGCAACAAAAATGGAACCGCAAATTTCATGACGAACAACGAAGCTGTCGCAGCCATCCAGCCACCCATCGTGCGATCGATGTAGAAGAAAGTCTCTTCAGGCATGTTCGCGTACCAAATCAACATGAATTGCGAGAACGCAATGTAAGCCCAGAAGACGGTGAAGCCTTTCATGAATTTAGCGAGATCGTGCACGTGGTGCTCGTTTACGAGACCGCGCACAATGCCCTTTTTTATCATGTAGAGGCTAAACAAAATGAAAGCTGCGAAAAAGCTCTGGAGAAGTCCTGCAAAACAGTAAACGCCCCAGATCGTGCTGAAGAAGTGAGGTTCAAGGCTCATCAAAGCATCAACGCTAAAAAGTGAGTAGCTAAGCGCGAACACCAAGATAAACGCAATCGAGAGGCCAACGTTTTTCAAAGTGTGTTTTACATCGCCAGTCGTATCCTGCTTAAGCGAGTGACCTACAATTTTATTGCTAAAGAGAATCCATAGTCCAAAAAACGCAACCAATCGAATGATGAAAAACGGCATATTCAAATACGCAGCCTTCGAAGAGATCAAAATGTCGTTATGTGCAATCTCAGGATCAAGCCATACGTAGAGTTGCTTAGCTCCAAGAAGTAACAACAAAAATGTAACGAACGCGACCGGAAGATAGGCTGTGAACGCTTCAGCTGTCCTTCTTACGGTGACCGACCAACCCGCTTTTGCAACATGGTTGAAAGCGCAAAAAAACAGACCCCCGAGCGCGAGGTTCAGAAAGTAAAAAGCAGAAGTCAGGAGTGCATGCCATGTACGATCGGTTGATCGCATGAGGCCCAATGCAATCGTAAGTGCACCGATGAACATCGCCACTGAATAAAGCGTCTTCATTCTAGGAGACGAAACGAAGGCACCCGGCTGAATTGCAACATGTGCGGTATTTGTAGTTCCCATTGACTTAAAGTGCTCCCGTTTATTTCTGTTTCTGAAGACTACGTACGTACGAAACAATCGCCCAGCGATCGCGTTCTTCAACAAGTTGATAAGCGTAACTCGCCATCACACCCTGCCCGTCCGTAATGATATGGTAAATTCCGCCGTCAGAAAGTCCGCGTACCTTATCGCTATTGAGTGTCGGTGGTCGCAAAGCCATCTTCGGCGCAACGGGTCCGTCACCGCCACCTTTGGCGCCATGGCAAACCATACAGTACGTTTCATACTTGGCTTTTCCGAGCGAGAAGACGTCTTGGTTTTCTTTGCCTTGAAAAGGATTTTTTAAGTTTGCGCCAGCCCCTTGCGGATCGCCTTTGTATTTGTACGGCTCGTAGCCTTTCGGAACAGTTCCTTCGGGTGGGAGACGCGAAGCTGCCTCACCCGTATGTGGATCGTAATCCTGATTCTTCAATGCTGGTTGATCCATCATATCTTGAATCACTTCAACGTTTGGCGAACCACTTAGTTTCGGTCGTGAGCTTTTGCCAGTACAGCCGCTAAATGCCGTCACTAAAACTAAAAGTACAATTTGAAAAATAAAGCGTTTCATCAATACTCCGCGATCCGCTTAACTTCTACGGCACCAAGACTTTTCAGCAACTGCTCAGCTTGAGCTGCATCGTAGTTTGCTTCCGTATCAGGAATAAAAAGAGCGAATTTGTGGCTCGTTAAGTCAGGATCGATGATTGGCGGATCGATTTTGGGAAGACCACACGCTGCAATCAACGTCACCACTGAGGCGAGTGCCGCAAACAAAATTGTTAATTCGAATGTCACCGGGATAAACGCAGGACCTGAGAAGAATGGTTTTCCACCAACGTTGATCGGCCAACTAACCGCCGACGTCCAGTATTGTAAAAGCAATCCTGCCACACACCCCGTGACACCCATAACAAACGTCACCCAAGGAATCCATGAACGAGGAATACCGATAGCTTCTTCAAGCCCGTGAACCGGGAATGGAGTGATCGCATCGAATTTTTTGTAACCGGCTTCGCGAACTTTGGCCGCTGCTTTTACAAGTTCGTGATCATCCAACCAAATTCCAGCAACACCGCTGGTTTTTCTACGTTTCAGCATTAGTGGTGACCTCCGCCTTTTTTGCCGACGCCTAAAATCGGCTTCACTTCCGCAATGGAAATTGCAGGAACAACACGCAAGTAGAGTAGGAAAATAGTCAGGAACATACCGAAGCTGCCCGCCAATATAAGTGCGTCGTAACGAGACCACGCATACATGCCCCAACTACTCGGCAAGAAGTCGCGGTGAAGTGATGTGACCACGATCACGAAACGCTCAAACCACATTCCGATGTTAACGAAGATTGAAACCACAAACATGACTGGAATGCTTCTGCGGAAGCTCTTCTTCCAGAAAAGTTGCGGGATAATGACGTTACAAGTGATCATCGTCCAATACGACCAAGCGTAAGGACCCGTTGCACGACTAACGAAGAATACGTATCGCTCGTACGGGTTCCCAGAGTACCAAGCGATGAAAAATTCAGAGCCGTACGCATACCCGACCATAAGGCCTGTCGCCATGATGATCTTGTTCATGACTTCCATGTGATCGATCGTGATGTAGTCTTTGAATTTCGGGAA
>JANOUF010000013.1:0-22057 GCA_031416685.1 Bdellovibrionales bacterium | reverse complement strand
GTCTCGACATTGATCTTCCTGAGACCGCTGCTTCAGGAGTTCCAACAAGTGACGAACCATTCGTGCTCGTCATTCACAAAAATAAAAAGATAACTGTCGGTGATGCGCCAATCCCGAGCGAATCACTTCGTGAAAAGCTGGTTGCGATTTTTGAAAAACGCCCGAACAAACAAATCTATTTACAAGCCGATCGCACCGTCGACTATGGCTACGTCGCTGAAGTCATGGGTGAGATACGCGCCGCCGGCATTTTCAGTATTGGGCTCGTAACCTTACCAAAGACGGGTCAGTGAACCAGGCAAGCGTGCTACGGCCTCGGACGCCGCCTCAACCAAACGCCTCAGCACCAAAGGGTGAAGACGATTTCACACGATACGTTGGAATCTCAGTTGCGTTTCATTTATTGCTGCTTGCTTGTCTCACAATGCGCGCAGTTTTTTATCCAAGCGAACCGATGATTCTTGATCGCGCGATTCGGGTTGATATGGTTGGCCTTCCAGACAAAGTAAAAACGCTGCCGCCCGAAATAAAAGAAGCGATCAAAGATAATCCGCCTGCACCAAAGCCAGTTGAGGAAGCAAAGCCGGAAGCGAAAAAAGAAGTTCTTCCGGATAAACCAAAAGCGGTTCCGATTGATAACAAAAAGGTCAATCTCGACAAGGCTAAGCAGAAACAAGATTCGGCTTTAAAACGCCTCGAAGCTTTACAGCGAATCGAAAGCCAAATGAAAGAGTCGAAAGCGAAAGCACAAGCGAACGCAAAACCACAGGCTGTGCGCGGCAATGAAGTTTCACCTGGCTCTGCTTTAACCGGCATAGCGAAGATCGAAAACGACAGCTACCTTACAGACCTTGATGAACATGTTAAAAAGTATTGGGATCTCCCTAATTTCTTGGCGAACTCAACGCTGAGCGCGTCAGTTGTCGTTTACTTGAATGAATCGGGCATCGTGATTAAAAAAGTTTTAGTGAAGTCTTCTGGCAACGAAATTTTCGACGATTCAGTTATGGCATCAATCGAAAAGGCCTCGCCGTTTCCGGCGCCTCCGAAGCGATTGGTAAATGTCTTTATGGTCGACGGCATTCAACTTGGTTTCCCGGATTAAAGAAGGACGTATATGAAAAATTTGATCGCCTCTTTCTCTATTTTCTCGCTGGCATTTTTCTTTGCGCTTCCAGAGGCAAAGACACAGCAAAGCCCGGTTTACATCAAAGTTGGCGAAGCAAACTTAAAGAAGAGTTTGATTGCGATGCCATCTTTTCAATTTCAAGGAACGCCTGTGTCGGCTCCCGGTTTTGCAAAAACGGGTAAAGAACTTTTCGACACCGTCAGCAACGACTTAAGTGCGAGTACGTACTTCGAGTTTATCAATCAAGGTGCTTACCTTGAGGATCCCGCAACGACAGGATTGAAACCGGCGCCAGGCACTCCAGGCGGATTTAGTTTTGAGAAATGGAAACCTGTCGGTGCCGAGTTCTTAATTCGAGCAGGTTACAGAATTTCCGGCGGAGAGCTCACCGTCGAAGCTTACCTCTACTTTGTTCCTCAAGCGAAACAGGTTCTCGCAAAGGTTTACAAAGCCTCTGTCGCTGATGCGCGAACAGTTGCGCACACGTTTGCAAACGATGTCGTAAAAGAACTCACCGGCCAGCGCGGAATGTTTCTAAGTAAACTGGTCACAGTTCGATCGGCCGAAAAGGGCCAAAAAGAAATTTTCATCATGGACTGGGACGGTTCAAACGTAAAACAAGTCACGAGCCATCGCTCGATCACGCAATCACCCGCCTGGTCACCAGACGGCAAATCGATCGCCTATACTTGGTTTGCGTGGCACTCAAATCACAAAGTGACGAATGCTGACTTATTCGTTTACGAATTGGGTACAGGTAAACGATTTGTTGTTTCATATCAGAAAGGAATTAATTCAGGCGCGGCATTCACGCCTGACAGAAAACATATTCTTCTCACAATCTCTTCTGGAGGAAATCCAGATATCTATCGCATCACCACCGAAGGCAAATCGCCGGTGCGCCTGACGAATGGTCCCAAAGGTGCGATGAATGTTGAACCAGCAATGAGCCCTGATGGGCGCAAAATCGCATTTTCGTCTGATCGAAGTGGTCGTCCCATGATTTACGTTATGGACAGCGACGGTTCGAATATAAAACGCATTACTTTTGCTGGGGAATACAACGCGTCTCCTCGCTGGTCGCCTGACGGAAAGAAAATTGTTTTCGCGGGACACGAAAAATCTCACTTCGACATTTTCGTCATGAACGCTGATGGCACCAACATGAGCCGTCTTACGTCTGCAAAAAAGCCGAATGGGAAAATGGCCGACAACGAAGATCCAAGTTTTTCGCCTGATGGTCGTCACGTTGTATTCGTGAGTAACCGTACCGGCATCAATCAGCTGTATATGGTTAGCGTCGATGGCGAGACAGAAAGACGAATTACCTTTGATCGACACGAGTATTTCCGACCAAATTGGTCGCCTTTCCTCGACTAAGATCAGAGGTACTCAAGCCGAGCATGTACGTGATACGATTCTTAGGTGAAGGTATGGTGATGGAATGACAGCACGATTGCTACTTTCGATTTGTTTTTTATTTTCTCTAGTTTCAGTGACCACGAGTTCATCGCTTGCGCAAACAACTGCGCCGGTTCCTGCTGATGTTGTTCCACTCTCACCGGCACCCTTTGTGCCACAGCAAGCTGATCCAATGGCGCCGCCACCAGCTGCACAACCACTCGCACCGGGTCCCGCGACGACCCAACAACCAGCACCAGTGAATTCTGGAAACTACAATGTTCCCGCTCCGGAAAATATGCCGCAGTTTGAAGCACCACCTCCACCGCAAGCTGATCCAATGGCGCCGCCTCCACCTCAACAAGATCCGATGGCGCCACCGCCAGAATTCGAACCGCCACCTCCACCGCAGGATGTGCAACCCGAAGGGCAGAGCGCGTCTACTGTTTTGCCGGAACCTGTAATGCCCGATCCAAAAAAAGAAGTGAAGAAGAAAACTCTAGCGACGGTTCGGACAAGTGCTGGCAACTTCACGATAAAACTTTTTGTTCGCCAAGCGCCTCGCACCACTCGACACTTCATCGATCTCGTTCGCGGTGAAAAAGAGTTTATCGACGCGAAGACTGGCCAGAAGGTTCGTCGTCCGTTTTATAACGGCTTGATCTTCCACCGCGTGATCAAAAATTTTATTGTTCAAGGTGGTTGCCCATTCGGTAACGGTACCGGCGGACCTGGGTACACCGTCGCTGATGAATTTACTCCGAGCCTACGTCACCGCAAGCCAGGAATTGTTTCAATGGCAAATGCAGGCCAACGCGATTCGAACGGAAGCCAGTTTTTTATTAGCCTCGCTGCTCACCCAGAGTTCGACGACAAATACACAGTCTTCGGCGAAGTGGTGCAAGGAATGGATGTCATTCGTGACATCGGTCGCGTAAGAGTTGGGCCTACGGATCGCCCCGTAAAAAGAATCACGATTATTGGTGTTGATATTCACGAGCAAGATGCTGGCTAATTTCTCGACACGTGTTACGCCTATCTTGTCGCTCACATCTACTAAGCTTGAAATCGTCACCGCTGACTGTCCCTAAGACACACCCTAACTATTCGTAAATACTCAACAATCTCACCGTGAGACAGCTACAATAACCGGCCCCCTGGGCACCCTGCTTGCACAAGACCAGGGTATGAAAACACTTACGAAGTTAGCTCTGTCTATATATATGGTGGTTTTGGTATTCACTGCGCATGCGCACGCCGCTGAGGAAGTTTTTCTCGGCAACTTTGAGAATACTAAAACTGGAGAAAAAGTTCGCTTAACCACTCCAAAAGCAACTGCTGCAGAAATCCGCCGCGATTCACCAAAACAAATCGACGCAGATATGCGCCGGCAATGTAATCAAGGAATGAACGTTATGGGAATCGCCCGCACGTTCGGAACTGAAGCAACAATTTTCAATGCGGCAATGGGTATACACACGGTCATGATGGCGGAAGGCGATCCCGCAGCTCTTCGCCACTTTGCTGAAATGAGTTTAACGGATCCTGTTGCGCACGTAAGTTTCGGTGCTTTCATGGTTGGTAACCACGGCGCTATGAAATTCTTCATGCAGCGTGATTGGCTCCCAGATCTCTGCGCACCGTACAGAACAAAAGGCAAAGTTAAGCCTTGGGTGAAAGATCCAACAAGATATCCAAAACCTCGTTATTCAAAAACATTCCAATTCCTTGCACCGAGCTTCGGGATGTCCGTTGGTATGATCGCTTCAAGTGCGATTCACGAAGCCGCTACATTATTCCGTTCACCGGATTTTCAAATGTGCAGCAAGGGTTTCCTCGGTAAAACAAAAAATCGTGCAGAAAGTCTTGAAGCTTGTGATCGCGCTTACCAAACGTTTATGGATCCGCGCAAAAACCGCAATTATCTTCCTGCCCTTGCATCACTGGTCGGCGTCAGCGTTCTTCAAGGTGGTTTCCGAGCAGCTATGCATCCACAGTGGATGAATTGGGTTTCCGTAAAAGCTCAGCGCAAAGGCTACATGAAAGTATCGCAAGTTGCGGTGAAGGGCTTTACGTTCATGACTCGCGCTGGCTCCTACTTAGGTGGCCCGTACGCAAAAGTCGCAATCACAGGCATCAACTTACTTTCGTTCTTCATTTTAGATGAAATGATCATGAACCGTATCATGCCTCCTTGGGAAGCGGCATGGGGTTACCTTGAACTCAATAGAGAATTGGGCGGCATCAGCACTGAAATCGCTCGCGCAGTTAAGTCGAACTGGAATTGGACTCCTAAGACACGCGTTTGTACAAAACGTGTTAAAGGCCCGGTTCGCATGATGGCTCGTGGTGATCTTCAAACATATAAAGACGTCGTGATCCCATGTGACTATGCGAAGATTGCAGCAAACGAATCTGTACCTGCGCTCCTTCGCCAGCATGGAGAAACACATCGTGAGTTCCGCAAAATTATTTTAGAAAAACCAAACATGAGCATTGAAAACTGGAAAGACTACGTTCTCCGTTTTCAAAACATTCATAACTCTTCGTACACATTCTATGGATGGGTCGTCGATTCAATCGCGAAAAAGAAAATGGCGACAGACCACGAAAAAGAAACCGGCGAATCCGCAGGTATTACTATCCCATTGTTCCAAGATCTTCCTGGTTACGGCACGCATACGACATCAATCGGACCAGACGGAAAAGTCGTAGCTGATTCGGATGCGACTTCGAAAATTGCAGTTAAGCGCACGGTTGAGTATCTCGATCGCGTCCTTGCTGGCAAGACGGACGCACGCGTTCTACCTTGGGATCGCAGCCAGGTTCGAGAAATTCGTGATGGTCTTAAGGCTGCTATTCGTATCACTAAACTTGAAGGTGAAGGCGTTCGGGGCTCGGCTCTTGAGCGTAAACTTGCGCGATTCCCGAAATCGCAGCGCGCTTCCGTTCTCGAACAAGAAAGTAAACAAGCGTATGTCACTGCTATCAACACGATTCGCCGCGAAGCGGGATCAGCATGGTTCAGCAGCTTTAAACTAGATCAACTCCACCATGTTAAGAGCGCAAGCGATCTCGATAAGTATAAAAATCCGTTTCAGGCAGCTTTTGTGTCTTTAGGTAACCCAAACCCAATGCCAGTCGGCTTTGCCGCAATCGATCAGTTCGATAACAATGCATCGATTCTCGACCAAGATTTGAAACAGCAAAAGCCAAATACACTCGCTTGGTACAAAACTCCACGAATGGTGGATTATCTTTTGGCATCGATGGTGTGTGGTCCGACTCCGGGCAGAAATGCACTCGTTGAGGAACAGACATTGAGCCGCGCTACGTTCTACCCGCCGCGCTTAGTTCCACAGCACACGAGCTGTTTACCTGCACACGTAGGTCATTCTGAACGCTCGATTCCAATGAGCACGGTGTACCACTCAATTGGCGGCAGCAAGAACCTATTGGACTATGTAAAGCAAAACGCGCTCGCCGAGTTGTTTACCAAAGAAGGTGAGTATCAACAGTTCGATAAATGGTGGAATCGCGTTTCTGCCACGCACGTAAACCGCTTAGTGCGTAAATTTGAAATCGAATTCCGTAAAATCATTGATCACCAATTAGTGCCTGCACTCATCGGCGACGAGAAGCGATTGTTCCGCCCGCGCTCTTCGTACAATGGCCAATTATATAGAGAGATCGCGCGACTTGGAGGCGTTTCAGTGAACATTAACGAAGCAATTACTAAAGCAAATGCACGCGACATCATGCTCACGGAAATGAACACATATATTAACTTAGCAACGATTGCGCATCTAACGGCCCTGAACGAGAAATATCCGCAATACAAAATCAAAACTTCAGCTCAAGCGCAGCAATGGCTAAAAGAATTCCGCGCTTTCCAAGGTGAAAAAGAAGAGACATTTAAGCTACTTCAGGTTGCAAGCTCGCTCATCAGCATCGGCCCCGTTTCGCTCGAAATCGTGCGACAGGTTCGAGCACAGAGGAAGTTTACGACGCTAGATCTCTCGAAGACATCGGCAAGGCAAAAAGAAGAAGAGATCGCACTCACTTACTCAACTGTTAAAGCTGAGTATACAGCGAGCCTTGGGCGTTTGGCGAAAATGTTTAGCTCAACAGCCAAAGATAACACTCGTCGAGAGACGTTAAGCGTGTTGCTCGAGCAGATGTCGAGCTTGTTGGCTGAGACGGATGCGCACGTGTTGGTGATGAACAATGTTCGTCTCCAAAAACTAAAGACGCTTAAGAGCTATAGCTTTTAAGGGTGACTAGGGTGGCATTGCTTTCGCAATACCTCCTTAGTAACCGGTGCTCAACGACTGGAATGTAATTAAAACAGTCCTCCCATCTGGGAAGACGACAAAAAACGGAACTTTGTAAAGTTAAACTACATAAGGAGCTTTAGATGAAAAAGATGATTACGGTACTGGCTGTCGCATTGGCGTTCAGCTCGGCAAATGCAGCGCCTGGTAAAGGCAAAACGACTGCACTTGATGCGCTCAGAGCGAAAGACAACAAAACGACAGCTGAAACTAAGAAGTCAGCAGCTGATACTAAACAGCGCGGTGAAACCGAAACAGCGCTTGGCGAAATCGGTCGCGCTTCTGCAATCGAAACGCTTAGCAAAACTGATGCGAAACTAAGAGAAGACGCAATCAAGTTGTCGAATGACGCTAAAGCAGGTCGCATCACTGTCGAACATAAAAACGTAACTTTGGACCTTTTGTTGAACATCGCGAAATCGGATCGCGCAGCTTCTGACAATATGTTCAAGTTTGGCGCTGGATCTGACCCAGTTGATGCTCGCGGAGCTTTGATGTCTCTTGCTAACGGTCTTTTGACTCAAGTAAAAGGCGATAAAGGTCGTTCAGCAGTCGCAATTAAAGGAGCTAAAGCTGCAATTGAGGTTCTCGCAAAAGAACCAGGTAACTTCGTTGCTGCCGACGTTGCAGCTCGCAAGATCATTTCCAAGGAAACTGGAAAAGAAGTAACACGCGAACAGATGAAAGAGTCTTGCAAACGCGCTTAATCTTCTAAAAATTCAAACTTTCGAAAGGCCCGGCATGCAACGGGCCTTTTCTTTTTGAAAAGTAAGTGCCAGAATTAAGCAACTCTAGCAATCGGCAGCATCGTGAATCAGCTTTTAGAACTCGATAAGCAGCTCTTTCATCAAATTAATTCGCTGGGTGCAAACCCTTACCTCGATCAAATCATGCCGATTGTTACCGACCTTCATACGCACCTGTGGTTCATAGCAGGCGTCTTACCATTGATTGTCGCGATCTGGGTTTACAGAGAAAAGACGAAGGCGCTAAAAATATTGATTCTAATTGTAACATCAGTCGCACTCAGCGACGCCGTCAGCTACCGCCTTGTGAAACCGATGGTCGATCGCGACCGCCCCGACAAATCTGGTATTGTCGTGCAAATGAGAACGAATCCTCACTCAGGAAAATCGTTTCCCTCAAATCATGCGGCGAACAACTTCGCTGCAGCGACAGTTTTAGCAGCTGCGTATCCGACCGCGCAGATCGTTTTCTTTGGGCTTGCGTTCATCGTTGCATTTAGCCGCGTCTACGTCGGCGTTCATTTCCCACTAGACATCCTTGGCGGTGCGCTCATTGGGGTTTTTATTGCGTATACCCTTTGGACTCTAATTGGTTTCCAGGTGGTCAACGGAAAGAAAAAGGCGAAACCACGCATCATTCGCGATGCAATGATGGAACCGAAAAAACGGAACCGTTGGGACCGAAACTAATTTCAATTTAGCTAATCTTAGTTAGAAGTGTCGTAGGTTTTTCTCTCGCGAGAAACTGAGATCGTTCGTCGTAATTCGCAAGCGACCGCACAGAAAATGGCTGAGAGCTTTGTAGAGCTTCACGGCAATCGCTGGGGCCGAATCAAGAAGCTTTTTTAAATCAACGAAATCAAGTGATACAATTTCAGATGGCTCCATCGAGGAAACATTTGCGGAACGTTTTTCGCCATCGACAAACGCCATCTCTCCAAAGTGCGAGCCTGTCGCAAGCGTTGCTACATCAATCAAATCACCGTTCGAACTTTTTTGCTGGATACGAACTGATCCGAATTTGATCACGTAAAGCGAATGGGCTTCATCACCTTGAGCGAAAATCTCATCTCCTGGAAGGTAAGATGTCACCTTCACGAGCTGTTCAACTTTTTCGAGCTCGGCAGGCGTCAGTTCCTTGAAGAGATAAACGTTTTTCAACAGTTGCGCTGACATGATGCCTCCCGAAATAACGTGAGAACTTATGTGAATAAGGATAATCGCTTTACCCGAGAACTGTCCATGACTTATAGCTTTGAAGACACGGAGGGATTATGAAGGTCCTGGTCACAGGTGCCACTGGTTTTCTCGGCGGCTGGATGGTGAGAAAACTAATCGACGACGGAAACGCAGTAAAAATCTTGCGACGTCGCTCTAGCAATCTCGAAGATCTCGAAGGTTTGCAGATAGAACATGCTGAAGGGGATGTTACCAACGCCCAAAGTCTAGTCGAGGCAACTCGCGGCGTAGACTCCGTGTTTCATTTAGCGGGACTCATTGCCTATACACGCGCTCAGCGCGAAGCCATGCAGAAGGTAAATGTCGATGGAACAAAAAATGTTATCGACGCGTGCGTGGCGAACAGTGTTCGCCGTTTAGTTCACTTAAGCTCTGTCGTCGCGATCGGAGCAAGTTTTGATAAAACTCCGCTTAACGAAGAATCGCCATATAATGTTCGCCACCTAAATCTCGGGTACTTCGAAACTAAACACGACGCCGAAGTCTTAGTAAAAAAAGCAGTGACTGAAAACAGACTCGACGCTGTCATGGTCAACCCATCGACTATCTACGGCGCAGGCGACGCAAAAAAAGGGAGCCGTGGAGCTCAACTAAAAGTCGCACAAGGAAAAATGCCATTCTACACCGGAGGCGGCGTGAATGTAGTTGCAGTCGAAGATGTTGTCGATGCAACTCTTGCCGCTTGGAAAGTGGGAAGAAAAGGCGAGCGTTACATTTTATCTGGTGAGAATATTTTGATAAAAGATCTTTTTGGGATGATCGCAAAAGAAGCTGGAATTGAACCACCAAAAATACGTTTACCAAATCCAATCGTGCACGCCATTGGTGCCGTCGGCGATATGCTAGAAAAAATTGGCAAAAAAGGTCCCATCAATTCTGAAACAGCGTGGACCTCGACGCTTTATCACTGGTTTGATTCAAGCAAAGCACAACGTGAACTTGGCTTACGTCCAAAGCCCGCAGCCTATGCGATCGCGAAAAGCATCGGCTGGGTTCGCGAACACGGATTGCTTACCCGCGATTGATCGTTATATACCTTTGTGAATGCTGCGTTTTTTAATCTATATCGCACTTGCTACTGCCTGCTTCGTTGGGGTTGTTGTCGCTGTTGCCGGCGGCATCATCATCACCACGCCAAACGCGAGTGACATAAAAGGGTGCATCACGGCGAAAATGCACAACGTTCCGCTTTGCCCCAGCAGTGAAGCCTACGTCGGCATTAGGAATATTTCTCCGAACGTGCGCCACGCTGTTATCGTTTCCGAGGACTCTGCTTTCTATCAGCACAACGGTTTTGATCTCCAAGAACTTCAGAACAGTTTCGATGAAAACATAAAAGAAGGAAAAATCGTTCGCGGTGGATCAACCATCACGCAGCAACTCGCAAAAAACGTTTATCTCTCCGGTGAAAAATCACTCTTTCGAAAAATGCGCGAAGCGCTCATTACGACACAGCTTGAAAAACTTCTTAAGAAAGACGAAATTCTTGAGCGTTACTTAAACGTCGTAGAATTCGGTCCGGATGTTTACGGCATCAAGCAAGCAAGCCAATATTACTTCCGGAAGTTGCCGGCTTCACTGACTGTACTAGAGGGCGCGTGGCTCGCGTTCCTACTTCCCAATCCAAAGAAGTATTCGCAGAGCTACAGCAAAAGAGAGCTCACGAAATTTGCTCGGTCCCAGGTTTCAACTATTATTAAGCGGATGGCGAGATTTAAGAAAGTTTCTCAAGACGAAGCCGATATCGCTCTCGCTCAGCTTGAGAATATGTTCAGGCCATATGTCGATCCAACTGAAGCACTGAGCGCCGAAGAACTCGCGACACTCAATGAAGTTTCGACTGTCGAAGAAGATACTATCGATGAAGAAGAGGGGTCGAAACCGACTCCCCATCCTGCGGACATGCCTTACGTAAATGATTTTGATAAGGAAGAACTGACCGGTAAAAAGTCGACTGAATCAAACCCAGTCGACGATCAAGTAGAAGACTTTTAATCTGCCGTGGCTGCACGCTTGCGCTTGTGCGGATTGAGTTCGCGGCAGCGAAGACGAATCGACTTCGGCGTCACTTCCACACACTCATCGTCATTCATCCACTCCATCGCTTGCTCAAGAGTAAATGGTTTAATCGCGGTTAGCTTCACCGCTTCATCTGTACCGCTGGCACGAACGTTTGTGAGTTTCTTCTCGCGACAAACGTTAACAACCAAGTCGTTCTCTTTAGCATGTTCGCCAATGATCATGCCTTCGTAGCATTCGACCGGCGGAACGATAAAGATACGACCGCGTTCTTCTAGATACCAAAGTGCATAGTTCGTCGCGACACCTTTACGGTCTGCTATCATTGACCCGTTTGTTCTGTGCACGAGTTCACCACGAAACTTATCGTAACCAGCAAAGTGTGTATTCAAAAGCCCCGTACCGCGCGTGTCAGTTAAAAACTCCGAGCGATAACCGATCAAGCCGCGAGCAGGAATTGTAAACTCTAAACGGACACGACCGGAACCCTTGTTATTCATGTTCATCATGATCCCCTTACGGCGACCAAGTTTTTCGCTAACCACTCCAGTGAACTGTTCCGCAACGTCAACGACGACGTTTTCAATCGGCTCGTGCTTCTCACCGTTTACCTGTTTAAAAACAACTGTTGGTTTTCCAACAACCATTTCGAAACCCTCTCTGCGCATGGTTTCAATCAAAACGCCGAGTTGCAATTCACCGCGCCCGAAAACTTTGAAAGTTTCCGTAGAGTCAGTTGGTTCCAAGCGAATCGCAACGTTGTATAAAAGTTCTCGCTGTAGACGCTCTAGAATTTTACGAGACGTCACTTGCTTACCTTCAAGGCCAGCAAACGGACCATCATTAACCGAAACTGTAATTGCCACCGTCGGCTCTTCAACTTTCAAACGAGGAAGCGGCTTCGGATCTAAAGGATTTGTGACTGAATCACCGATGTTGATCTCATCGAATCCCGCAAGAATCGCAATGTCCCCCGCCTGAACTTCTTTAGCAGGAATCTGCTTAAGCCCTTCGTAACGGAACAAAGCGGAAACTTTGGTTTTCTTCGTGCGATCACCTTCGTACATGACCATGACTTCGTCACCGAGCTTGATCGTGCCGCTACGTACACGACCGATCCCGAGACGACCAACGTAATCGTTGTAATCCAAGTTTGCGATCATCATTGAAAGAGGCGCGTTCACATCCATTTGTGGAGCTGGGAATTTCTCGATGATCCATTTGTACATAATGGAAAGATCCTCAGTCTTCACTGCTGGATCAAGAGTTGCGTAGCCTTCACGAGCAACGGCGTACACCACTGGAAAATCGGCTTGCTCTTCTGTTGCATCGAGATCAATGAACAGATCGAAAATCTCATTTAGCACTTCTACGATACGAGCATCTGGACGATCGATCTTGTTGATACAAACGATTACGCGAAGATTAAGCTCAAGCGCTTTCTTCAAAACGAAACGTGTCTGCGGAAGTGGTCCTTCAGACGCGTCGACCAGAAGCATAACCCCGTCAACCATCGTAAGTGCACGTTCAACTTCACCACCGAAATCCGCGTGTCCCGGAGTATCAATGATGTTGATGCGGTGACCTTCGTAAACGAATGACGCGTTTTTCGCTGCGATAGTAATTCCGCGTTCGCGTTCGAGATCCATTGAGTCCATTACGCGTTCATCAACAGCTTCGTTTGAACGAAACATACCGCTCTGACGGAGTAAGTGATCGACGAGAGTTGTCTTGCCGTGATCGACGTGCGCGATGATAGCGATGTTGCGGATCTTTCGTTCTAAACTCATTTCAATTCCTTCGTAAACAACGGACAAAAAAATAATTAGCCAACATTTTAACCGTGGCCACCCATTAAGAAGGCTTCAGCACTCGTATCAGCTTGTTGGTTGGCGTCCAAGGTAGCGAAATACGTGCACGTGAGATCAAACGTCTCGTTTAACGATTGCGTTTGAAATACGGCTTTTCGGAAATTTGAGGCGCCAGGATAACCGGAAGAGTACCACGAAGCAAATTTCTTAATCTGCAGCATGGTTATCTTTTCGTCAGTACAGCGCAAGAAATCGCCATGGAGCTCATGAAGGAGCGCCACCATGTTTTTCTGGCGCAAGAACTGGGCGATATCAACGTTCACTGAGGTATTGGCTAACCCATGTTCCTTACGATACAGGCTTAGTGCCTCTCGGAAGATCCATGGGTTTTTCAAACAACCGCGACCGATCATGACGCCATCGACGCCAGTTTCGCGAATACGCCGCACTGCCGTTTCTGCCGTGTGAATATCTCCGTTACCAATAATCGGAATTTTGCTTTTTGCTTTAACGCCAGCAATGTAATCCCAGTCGGCTTCGCCTGAGTAGCCTTGCGCACGTGTGCGACCGTGAATCGCGACCCATGAAAGACCCTCGTCGAATGCGATCTGCGCCACCTTTTCGGCGTTTCGCATCTCTTGATCCCATCCCGTTCTAATTTTGACAGTCAGAGGAACTTTGATCGCAGCCTTTACGGTACGAAACATCTCCTCGACACGAGGAAGATCTTTTAGAATCGCAGAGCCTGCGCCCTTCTTCACAACTTTCGGAACTGGACAGCCGAAATTCAAATCAATGAAATCCGCACCGTTTTCTGCAGCGAACTGCGCCGCACGAGCAACAGTTTCGGCCTCTTCGCCGAAGAGCTGCACGCCATAAGGTCGTTGAATCTCGTCGAATTCCATCAACCGAGCTGTTCTCGTATTTTTATATTCGATGCCGCATGCAGAAACGAGTTCCGTAATCACAACTCCGCAGCCCATTTTCCGCATGAATGAACGAAACGGCCGGTCCGTGATTCCAGCCATTGGCGCAAGTACGAATGGATTGGCTCTAAGAGCCGCGATTAAATCGACCATATCGAGAGGCCGAAAGGCCGATCATTCCTTTAAGAAACGTGAATATTCTTGGTTGACGCATACTTGTAACCGGACTCCTGGACATGACGCAAGTTTCTATGGAAAATCCGCTGTTTAGGGAGCTAGAACCTTATGAAAAAGACAAAATCAGCAGCCAACCTTTCCATAGGTATCGACCTCGGCGGAACCAAAATCGCGACTGGATTAGTTAATAATCAAGGACGTCTTCTTTCTGAGGACCGCAGACCCACAAAAGCCCCTAATCACGACCAGCTTGAACCTAAGAAACAGATCCAATTTCTCATCGATTCGATGGCCGACTCGGTATTGGAAATTGTTCAATCTCAAAAGGGAAAAACCCTTCGTGAACGAGCAAAAAACATCCGCGGTGTTGGGCTCGCTTCAGCAGGTCCACTGCACGTTGAAAAAGGAACTTTAGAGCGACCGTTTAACATGGGCAACTGGGGCCGAGTTCCAATCGTAAAACTTTTAACGACGGCTCTAAAAAAACGCGGCCTGAATTTAAAAGTACATTTTCAAAACGATGCCATTGCCGCAGCACTTGGTGAAGGTTGGGTGGGATCAGCAAAAGGCTGCGTGAGTTACGCGATGATTACTCTCGGTACTGGTATTGGCACTGGCGTGATTCTAAACGGGAAACCTTGTCAGTCACGAGGCATGGGTTCTGAATGGGGACACATCATCGTCGATCACGAATTCGCGGCACAAAATCCAAGCGACATTTATCATGCAACTCTCGAAGGATTAGCGAGCGGAACGGGAATGTTTAAGCTCGCAAAAAGCATGGGCTTCAAAGGTGAATCGTCAGTCGATCTCGCAGCCGCCGCGCGCGCGGGCGATAAAATTGCGCTCGATGTTTTCAAACGCGCATCGATTGCACTAGCAGCGGCATTCTACAATCTCTCGATCGGCACAAATCTCGACAAGTTCGCTGTCACTGGTGGAATGCTTCCGGTCCAGGACCTTTTCGTTCCGCAAGCGATTGATCTTTACACCCGAATGATGAGGGATAGTTTTAAAGAATTTCTCGCACCCGTTGTTATATCGAAGATGGGGAACAAAGCAGGCATTATCGGAGCAGCTCGACTTTCATTTCTAAATAACTGAATGAATGACTAAATCACCGGCGTCCGCTAGAATTTCCCTACCCATAATTAAATAGGCAATTTCTTAAAAGGAAAAAAATGTTCAAACGCTTACTCGCGCTTGTTTCAATTTTAGTTGTTTTCGGATGTGCTCATCACCGTGATGTTCGCCCCGGTGCAGACGGCACTCATCGCGTTGTCGTTGTCGGTGAAGACACTGACGAAGCGTCAAAGAGTGCGATCAAACAATCTCAGCACTACTGCGAAGAAAAGAAAAAAGAGGCTGTGTTTGTTGACGAGAAAAAACAATACACAGGCGACATGGACGAAGACACTTACAAAACCACTAAGCGCGTAGGCAAAGTAGCCCAAGTCATCGGCGGCGGCGTTTACACAATGGGTGGCAAAAACGAAAGTGCAATTGGTGGCATCGCAGGCCTCGGCGGAACGGCCGCTCGTGAAGCAGCAGGCAACGGCTACACCGTTGAAATGCGCTTTAAGTGTCAGTAGTGTTCGCGCCTCGCGAGTGAACTCTAAAACCACGACACCCCAATTTGAGACGCATCAGGGAAATTTAAAGTGTCGTTAATCGAGCCCATTATTAAATAATGCTGAGGACTTGGGCTCGCTTGACAAAGGCGGTCAGGGTCCGTAAACCTCATTTTTCATTCGCTAGTTTCCCGTATGGCCAGGTAGCTCAGTCGGTAGAGCAATGGACTGAAAATCCATGTGTCGGCGGTTCGATTCCGTCCCTGGCCACCAATCCCATCCGATATCAGATTTCGGATAACAGATATCAGATATCCGAACGAGCCCGCCAATTAGGCGAAGCTTTGATTTTTGAGTTAACCAGTTTGTACAGACATGCTCCAAGCCTGTCCGTTACTCCAAGGATTTCTGCATCCGTTACTTTAGATAACTTGAAAATTGTCTGACACTCGCGAAAAGAGCCGTAAGCGGTTTGGAAGAAGTTTCGTTTGTCGTTCGCAGATGATTTCGCATTTCCCTCGGACAAGTTAAGGGCGATGGAAGAGGCTGAACGGTAGAGTTGTTCGCGAAGGTGGCCGCTGATCGGAAACTTTTGGACTTTTTCGTAGAATTCAATAGCGAGGTCTAGAGTTCTGAATGATTGCATGAGGTCTCCTTGGATTTAATGACGGTGGCTGCAATCGCCGCACCGTCGTTAAATCCAAGGACAAAATCTTAATTACAGCGCGAAAGTACGTAATACGAGTTCACGCCCGTTTTTCCGTAGAGTCCGCCGGTACGACCAGCGCAAACTACATCGGCACGTGCGCGCAAGTCTGTTGCGGACGCGCAACCGTAGAAAGTAAAGGAATAGCCGTCGTGACATTTAACTCTGAAACCTGAGTAACGAATGTCTTCAACGTTGTTACAAGTTCCGAATTCAACGCTGTAAGAATTCACACCGCATTTTCCAGTAACTGCGCTACATGCTTTGCTACAAAGTTGCGAAGCCTTCGAATTTATGTAAGCAGAGCCGTAATCGCTGAGACACGAAGAAGTTCCAAGCGTAAGAGTCGCAGCAGATCCGTCGTAGCACTGGTAAGAGGCGCCCACTTGATTAGTAAGTGCCGATGCCGACAACGACATGAAAATTGCCGACAAGAAAACCAGAGATAGAGTCATTAAAAAGCCACGCATATACAGATCCCCCAACCTTGAGGGAGTCTATTGCAACGAGTGAACCAAACGCGTCTTTACCTCGTAAATTTGTCCGAGAGTTCAATCGTAAGAATAACGCTTAGTTATGAAGCGTCGAACTTTTCGCGTTTGAATACTGAGTGATCAAATTCGAAGTGTCTCGAGTTGAGACACAGTTGATGACGGCTACGCCTGCAGCGCTTGCTTGAGATCATTAACGATATCGTCGATGTCTTCTACGCCAACGCTTAGGCGAATCATCGTGTCGTCGATGCCCAATTGCTTTCGCATTTCTGCAGGAATACTTGCGTGAGTCATGATTCCAGGGTGATTGATGAGTGATTCAACTCCGCCCAAACTTTCTGCGAGAGAAAATACGCGAACATTTTCTAAGAACCGACGAGCTTCGGCAATTCCACCTTTAATACTGACTGTAACCATGCCGCCAAAACCACTCATCTGCTCTTTTGCAAGACCATGCTGAGGATGTGACGCCAAACCTGGATACATGACCTTCGCAATTTTCGGATGCTTCGATAAAAACTCCGCAACCACACGGCCGTTTTCATCGTGTGCACGCATTCGCAAAGGCAACGTCTTTAGTGAGCGTAAAAACATGAACGAATCAAACACGGACGGAGTGCCACCGATCGATTTATTCACGAAGCGAAGCTTTTCGTTAATCTCATCGCTATTTGTCGCAAGTACGCCGCCAATGAGATCGCTGTGTCCACCAATGTACTTAGTCGACGAGTGCACGGTGATGTCAGCACCAAGCTCAAGCGGTCGTTGAAAATATGGCGTCATGAACGTATTATCAACCGCGCAGATGATTCCCTTTTCGCGGGCCAAAGCCGAAATCTTTTTGATGTCGACTAACTTCATCGACGGATTCGTTGGCGTCTCGATCCAAACTAGTTTCGTGTTCGGCTTGATCGCCGCTTTAAAATTCTCAGGATTCGAAAGATCGACGTAGCTAAAATCAATTCCGTGATGCTTGAACACTTTGTCGAACAAACGATACGTGCCGCCGTACATGTCATCCATTGAGACAACATGCTCACCCGCTTTAACTAAATGAACGATTGTTGCAGTCGCGGCACATCCGCTAGCGAAGGCGACACCGTGTTTTCCGGATTCTAAGTTTGCAAAGCACTCTTCGAATGCCGCACGAGTCGGATTCGCACCGCGCGCATAATCGTAGCCTTTGTGCACGCCAGGCGAAGCTTGAACAAATGTGGAACTCATATAGATGGGAGTCATGATGGCGCCGGTCGTTGGATCAGGCTCTTGGCCGGCATGAATCGCGCGCGTAGCGAAACCAAACTTATCTTTTTCCCACTTCAACTTCGTCACGAGGGCACCTTCTTAGTTTGCTTTCTTTCCTTCAAGTGCCTGAAGAACTGATCCCAAGCGCATGATCGGATCCGAAATATACTCAAGGCCCACGTTTTTCATGTACGCCTTAATTCGTTCTTCCTGCGGTTTTTGCTTCATCAACTCGTCGACTAACTCTTCGAGCTGATCAAGATCGTTGATGTCAGTTGCATTAATGGTGAGCGGTTTATTTTGCTTCAATGATGCCTCTCAAAGAGTGTAAGTCGCAAGCTGACTATAACCCGAGATCTTCTGCGCGCAAACGTTTGACTTCTCTTGGCGCAAAATCGAGTTGCTTTCCGCCAAAACCATGAGCAGAACGCCATTTAAGCTCATGAGAGCCTGCTTTTATCCCCGCAATGTTAACGGGCGTATAACCAATGCTTTTGCCATCGATAAAGACTTCAAGCCATTGATGGGAGCGAACTTCTAGTTCGGCAGTCGAGACACCGCTGTCGTTGCTAAAAGCCGGAAGCATAACAATTAAAAAGGCTAAAACGACCGCAACTCGCGAGCCATACCAGCGATTTAAGAACAGCTTCGTTTGCTGGGTTAAAATCTGGGTGCGAACTTTTAATCTCAACCGGTCATCGAGAGTCTTTGAGACAAACTGACCGAGCTCATCTCGAATTTCACTTCCGCTTTCAATCGCTACAAAGTGTCGATCGGAAACGGACTTTGCAAGGAGCGAACAGTTCGAATCTCGGTTTGCTCGAGTTCGACATTGCGAGGGAGTTTGCGGAATATCTCGTAGACCATTTTGGAGATCGAGGCGTAACAATCCCAAGCTAAAAAGGTCGCTCGCAAACGACCGCTTCTCGCCATTCCAAATTTCGGGAGCGAGATACGCCGGAGTGCCGACGAGATTTTTTGAGTCAGGCTCAAGCGCGAAATCGATAAGCTTAACTACACCACATCGGTCGATCATAATGTTTGATGGACTTAGATCGCCGTGGCAAAGATCGGCGCAATGAACGGCGGCTAATGCGGATTGAATTTGCGCTGTAATCTCGTCGATTTCTTTCTCTGTAAAATCGCGAACTTGAGTGAGTTCACGTAGAGTCAGTCCGTCGACATGTTCTAAAACAAGTGCTGGGCCCTCAGGCAAATTTTCCCATCCATAAATACCTACGCAATGCGGGCTGCGGATCAATGAGAGCGCATCGAATTCTCGTTTCAGCCACGAGACATCAGTCTCAGCTTTAAGAATTTTGAGAACGACCGATTGCTTTGAGAATTTTCTACTGTCTTCTCGAATTGCAGCGTAAACACAGCTACTTAAGCCTTCACCGAGGCACTTCAAGAGACGATAAGTTGAGGATTCCGGACGGATTAAGGAAGTCACGAGCCACTATATTTCAATTTTCAGACCGTCAAATTTCGGACCGAATAAGATCACCACGTGATGACATTATATAGAGAAGCTCGCGCCTTCTCTTCTCAACAACCTCCCGGCAGCGTTTCGGCAGATACGATTTTTTCAGCGCCGCGTCCAAAATTTCGACCGAAGTTTGTTTAAAGATCCGGTCATCGCAACTTGCTTCCAAACCGGTTGCGATAACTTTTGCTCGAACCGAATCAAGCGTTCCATTTTGAAGTTCCAACGAAATGGTTTCAAAACAGTTCACCGGAATCTGCCTTGCGCGCTGTTGTGCCTCACACGAGGCTCGTGACAATTGAAGCTGCTGAGCTTGATCCGTTGTCGCAGCAACATCAAGGGCACTCTTTGCTCTAAGGATTTGAAGGGTCTCGCGATCACTCACATCTGCACTGGCAATGGTGGCAGCGCTCACTATTATATAGAGAAACACAAAACTCATTTCGCCATCTCCTGAATGAATGAAGATACAAGCGGTCCAAATAGCAGCAACAAATACGCAGGGAACATTAGCAGCAGAAGTGGAAAGAGCATTTGCAGCGGGAGCATCTCCACTCTGGCTTTAATTTCAGCATCGCAGACGAGTTGAACCTCTTTTTGCATTTCTTCGAGAGCGGTTTGCACCGGCTCACCAGCGAGGCCGATCTCCAGCAGTTCGATCAATGCGCGCCGATACGGACTTTGAATCATTGGCAAGCGTGCGCGCCAATCAAGCCCGCGCTCCCAATCAAAAACAAATTGCCTGAGAACATTCGTGAACTCGCAGGTGTTTTCGGTCTGGTGGTTCGCGTATCGCAAAATTCCTGTTCGAACGCTTTCGCCGTTCTGAAGTGCGGAACGAACCTCAATGAGACACTTTAATGGAGGACTTAAACCTTCCATTTCCACCTTCTTCCGCCCCACCAAATCCAAAATTGACCCATGCTGAACAAAATCAGCGATGCGAAAATGAGTTGAACGTGTTTCATCGCACCAAATTGATGTGAGACAAACCCGAGTACAGCAAGATAGAGACCACCCAAAAGTAGCGATTGAGCGCGAATTTGATGCAAAACTTGTCCGGACTTACGTCGAAATTCGTTCTCGGTCTGATTTTTTTCGCGAAATACGATTAATCGGCGTAAAGCGGCATGTGGAAGCGAGTCTACGAGCCGAAATTCATGAACAATGCTTCTTAAAAGCGGTGATTCCGCTGTTTCTGTCGCATCATGTTGTGAAAATACAACAAGATCGCGCACTTCAGAGAGCGTTGCCCGCATGTGTGGATCAACTTCGGCAATGATTTCGGCAAGCGCTTGTCGGAACGCACGGCCCGCTTTCATTTTCAAAATCAGACGCGTGATTATGATCGCAAAATTCTCGCGAAAGCCGCTCCTGCGTTGATTCTTAAGACAAATCATCACCGCACAAAACGTGAGTTGCGGTATGAAAACGAGCATCCAAATTGCGAGCGAAGACCGCACAAAAATTAGCGCAACAATGATGATGGTGAAATATGCGGTGCCAATTTTTGTCAGCGCCGAGTGTTCGACGAGTTTTTGTTGATGAACGAACTCATCTCGCATCCGAAATGCGAATAAGAAACCGGAAATGATGATGATCAACTCAGTAATCACGCGCGAAACCTCCACGTGTGACTTCTCTGAGCAAAAAAAGTGCTAAAGATATTTTTTTCTATTGACGATTAGAGTCACGATCGTAAGACTCATTAATAGGAAGTCTTCTTGTTTAACGAGTGAGTAGAAACTCATCCTAGGAGGATAGAGATATGGCAAAGAAAAAAGCTACTAAGAAAAAAGCAGCTAAGAAAACAACTAAGAAGAAAGCTGCTAAACGCAAGTAGTTGCGTTTGGGAGCCTCTGATTAGAGGAACTCATAAACCCTCTAGCTTAACCGCTAGAGGGTTTTTTTACGCCGAAGGCGCAGTACAGAACCCGAATTCAATACAGAATTCAGAACACGGTAACAGTATTCCGAATTCCGAATTGAATACGGCATACCGAATACCGAATACCGAATACCGCTGATGAAATCCCGGATTAGAACAGTTTTGCTTTGATGCCTTCTTCTTGAAGGAACTTCTTGATCGCTTTGTCGTCGAGCTTCTCGAGACGCCAGAGCAGAGTATGCAGGAGCTTCATCGTACGCTCGGCTTCATCGCCGCGAAGCTTGCTTGATGCGATTGTGAGATCTTCAGTGAGTATCGCAACGTTATTCACGATCTTTGCGAACTGCGGATTCTTAGTCGTTCGATCAAATAAAACGAGCGTCTTATTGAGATTATCGACGAGTTTGTTCATCTGCGCGATCGTATCGACCACAGATCCTTCGTTTTTCTCGACCATATCCAAGATTTTTCCGGCTAGACCGTAGCTTTGTGAGATTAATTGATCGATTCGTGGCGGATCTTCGCCGCGCACCGTTGCGCCCGGCTCCAATTGCGGCGAAGACGATGATCCAGGTGAGACTTCGATGAACTTCTCACCGATCACGCCGGCCAAGTTGATGAAAAACTTCGAATCACTGCGAACTGTCGGCCAAGCGTCTTTGTTAATACGAACGCGGATGCGAAGTTTTACTTCCTCGCCATCTGGAGTTTTCATTCCTGGATCAAATTGGATCGCAGTTACTTTGCCGACTTTGATACCCATCACTCGTACAGGTGAGCCGACTTCGATACCGCCCGCGAAGTTGTAGGCGAGATTGAGTTCGTTGGCATTTGAGAAAGGGTTGAGTGCTCCAAGGTAGTAGGCAAACGCAATTACAAGAAGAA
>JANOUF010000012.1:0-12340 GCA_031416685.1 Bdellovibrionales bacterium | reverse complement strand
GCCGGCGAGTGAGCAGTTACGGTTCACTGTTTTTCAGTTACCTGCTCACGCAACTGATACCGCTCACTCGCCGGCTCACGGCTTACTCCTGACCGCTCACGGCTCACTGAAATTGTGCCTCTTTTATTGGCGCTAAAAGTCTCAATCGCTCGTTGCCACCGATCCAGATTTCCATAAAATACCCCAATGGAAATCGGCTCGGGGCTCTCAGGAATTATCAAACTCATTTTATGGGTACACGTCTTCGCTGGAGCCATCGCGCTCATCATGATGGCCTTTCCTCTTGCAACAAAAAAAGGTAGTCGGATTCACGTTCGGCTCGGGTGGATATACACATTCGCAATGATCATTCTCGCGGTCGCGGCTCTTGCGCTAACTCCGTGGCGAATGTTCATCGACCCGGCACGATCAACGAACTCTCAGTCATTTGGATTGTTTCTCACTTTCATTACGTTACTCAGTGTGAATTCAGTTTGGTTCGGAATTCGCGCTGTACGAACTAAGGCGAGAAAGTTACCCGACCTATCGCTAACCAATCTCGCGTTGCCCTTAATCCTAGCGTTAGCGGGGATCGTAACGGTCGCAGTTGGAATCTCAATAAACTCGAACCTCCTCAAATTTTTCCCATTGCTCGGGTTTGCTACCGTCTGGACCGACATTAAATTCTGGAAAAATCCCCCTGAGTCGAAATGGGCGTGGTGGTACGCGCACATGGACGGAATGTTCACCGCGTGCATAGCAACGACGACGGCATTTTTAGTTACTGCGGTACCTCGACTATTTTCCGTTTCCCCTTCGCAATCCGTATTTCTATGGTTTCTCCCTACAGCAATCGGAATTCCAACTCTCGGTGTTTGGAAGCGCTACTACAAAAGGAAGTTAAGGTAACGAATGCAACGACTCGAACACCTCATCGATAAAGCAAAACCACTCTACAACAACGGCGATCCAAGCCACGATTTCGCTCACGTCGAAAGAGTCATGCAGAATTGCAGAACGATTGCGGCGCAAACACCGGCAAATCTCGAACTCCTTCTCCCAGCAGCACTCTTGCATGACATCGTGAATCTCCCAAAAAATCATCCCGAGCGCCTTCAAGCAAGCGCACACGCAGCTAGGCGCTCTCACGAAATCCTCACGGAATCGGGTTACTCAGAAAACGAAATCCAAAAAATTAAAGAGATCATCATCGAGCACAGCTACTCACTCGGTAAAAAGCCCTCAACACCAGAATCCGCAATCCTCCAAGACGCCGATAAGCTCGATGCGCTCGGTGCAATTGGCATCCTGCGGGCCGTAACGTGTGGATCACGTATGGGCTCAAACTACTACGACACGCAAGAGCCGATCGCAAAAACCCGAGAGCTCAACGACAAGGCCTTCACCATCGATCACTTCTTCACGAAGCTCTTTAAATTGCCCGACCTAATGAATACTGACGTCGCTAAAGCAGAAGCGTTTCGGCGCAAAGAATTTATGAAAAGTTTTTTGAATCAGTTCAGCGACGAAATAAAATAAAAAGGGCAGCTTTTAAAGCCGCCCTCACAAAATTCAAATTTCAAATAAAATCAGATCGCTGTATCGATCCGGTAGCCAACACCGTAGATCGACTCAATACGCTGACCCGTTGGATTGATCTTTTTGCGAAGACCACAAACGTGGTGATCAACACAACGAGCACTTACGTGCGCTGTTTGTCCCCACACGGTATCTAAAATTTGTTGGCGCGTAACAACGTTTCCGTCTTGCTGCAAAAAGAGCAAGAGCATGCGGAATTCCACTGGAGTTAAATCGATCTGTCGACGTTGATCAGCTTGCGTTTCGAATGCTTGCTGGCGAACGAGGTCGATTGAGATATTGCCTTTAGTGAGAACGCTCTTCACGGCAGCGCGATCAGGGGCTTTCAACTTTGAATTCACGCGAACTTGGAATTCAACGATATCAAATGGCTTTGGAATATAATCGAGAGCTCCCAAAGTGTAGCTTCTCACACGCGAGTGAACTGTATTCGTACCAGTTAGGAAGATCGTGCCCACGCCTTGTGCTTCGAATTGGCCGGCGACTTGACCTAAGAAGTCCATGCCGTTGCCATCTGGAAGATCGATATCAAGAAGAACGAGATCTGGCTTTTTGCCTGAGTTCAAATATTGAGCGGCTTCACGCAAGCTCTGAGCCCATTCTATTGTATGGTCCTTGCCAAGCACAGCAACGACCACATCACGAATCTCAGCGCTATCGTCTACTAGAAGTAGATTAGCCATTTTGAACCCCCTAAAGGAAATAAGTCCCTAAAAACCAATGTCGCGCTTGATTTGCCCCCCACAGGCACTTCGTTACATCATGTTGTGTGTGCGACATTGTTAGACTAGCAGAGCACTACGTTGTTCAAAAACAACAATCACAATGTTGCATCAAATCGAGACGTTCATTTGGGGGTTGGCTAAAACCTCGTCACGCTTGAGGATCTCTCTGCCGAGCAGAATAGTTTAGACAGTCACTGTCGATGTTTTGTTCAGTTAGGTTTTTGCCCAAGGAGCTCGTTAATTATTTCTTGAAATGAGATGGATTGGTTCGAATAAAGAAGCTCGACCCCGCGATTTATCTCTCGGAACAGGATACTTTTCGAACAAATGAATCCAGTGCCAACAATCTGACCGTGTGCTTTATGACGATTGATAACCGAGTTTGTGAGCAAAACATAATAGCCCGTGTGGCCACCGAAATTTTTTTTGATCGTGACACGCGCCATTCGCGCAGTGTCCGTAGTTGAAATCGTCAAACATGCCTTTCGAGGGATCCAAGAAAATGCATCAAATATTTTTGTTCTGAGCGCCATCACGTGATAGTCACGAACTGGCTCAAGCGATGACATCGCTTTTTTGAGAGCGAGAATATGCTCAGCGGAAAATCCACCTAATCTTGGTTTGATTTCCATCATCAAGTGAGTGCGTTTTCCGAACTGATCCACCAACTCTTGTACGGTTGGAACTTTTGGCGCAACAGCACGCAAAGTAGCAAAGGTGATTTTCTTAATCGCAAGTTTTGATCCGTGGATGCGTTTTAAAGTTCGATCATGATGAACGACAGGAACATTATCTTTGGTAAATCGGACATCGAATTCAATTCCCCATACGCCAGCGCGAACCGCTGCTTCAAAAGCCTCAAGAGTATTTTCTGTGTAGCCTGGATTGATTCCTCGATGACAAATAATTTTTGCGTTCGTGAGTAATTCGCGCGATGGAGTTTGGCGGGGGACCAAACTCATCAAACTATCGACTAGTGTTTGCGCTGTGTTTTCACACCATGCTCGGATTTTCATTTAAGGAGTTAAGTCTGCCACCTTCAAGCATCGCACGCAAACGGTTGAGATCTTCACGCATCGTGTGAGCCGGATCTTCGCCAAGAATCTTTGCTGCGGCCGCTCCGAATTCACCAGCAGGTGGATCCCACGCGACTTGCCAATGCACTTCCGTGGAGCCATCAGGAAGAGATTTGAACCAGACCGAACCCGCTTGCTGGATAGACGAACCTGGGAGTGTTTGCCATGAAAGCATTTTACCCGGAATGTCGGCGATGATCTCCGAGGTCCACTCCGCTTCTTCTCCAAATGGCTTTACGGTCCAAACCCATCGGCTGCGCTTTTGATCGAGCACTTCAACACTTTCCAAACTTTCTATGAACATCGCGTGATTCTCAAGGTTACGCCAATAAGTATAAACTTCGATTGGGGAACGTCGGATGATCGCTTTGACTTCGACTTTGTGATCGCTGTGCACAACTGGAAATGGTACTTCCATGAAAATCCTCCTGAGCTCACACATATATTGTGCACGTGGCCCGAAAGTTTTTAAGTCAAACAACTGTGGAGATTTGAATCAAAAGCGAGGTCCGATGACCCCGTAGATTTATCGAGTCGGAGCTTTTTTGCTCGGCTTTTTTGACTTCACGTCGGCCTTTACATCGATGAGCTTTACCGGTGCAGGAGGAGCGCCACCGCCCTCGCTGAAATCACGAGTGATCTTAAATTCGACTCGTCGGTTTAGCGCGCGACCTTGATAGTTACCGTTGTCGGCGATCGGTACACCTTCACCGTAACCGAACGAAGCAACACGGTCGCTAGGCACGTCAGCCCGTTCAACCAGGTACCGTTTTACATTTCGTGCGCGACGTTGGCTCAAATCTAAATTGTAAACCGCAGCACCGATTGAATCTGTGTGGCCGCCGATATCGAGCTGTTTGAAGTAGGGCGGCTTCTTTAAATAAGCAGCGAGCTTATCGAGAGTGTCTCTCGATCCTTCTTGAATTTCATCGGAATCGAATTTGAAGAGAACGTCACTGACGACAAATGTTTCAATCGGTTTCGTTGGTGTGCCTGAAAACGGATCAGCATCTTCGCCGCGAACAGGATTTTCTTTACTGAAGATCGGGCCGATCGTGTAATTTAGCCCTGCGTACACGCGCCAGTCGGGGCTAGCATTGCCGTGCATGAGTTCCGAGCCACCGCCAACATGAGCCGCGAGGTTTGCGTTGAGGTCATGCTTTAAGCCAATTAACGCTTCGAGAGATTTTTGCGATCGCTCAATTTCACTTGTGTCGGATTGAGTGGGAATGGAGCCAAAAATTTCTGCGATGATTTTTGTGTCATGACTTTCAAGAAGATAGTTGCCCGCAACTGAATAAATAAACTGATCATCAATTGGTGCGATTCCGATTCCCGCGAGTGGCGTTCCAGGATTCCTAAAACGGTACCCAACGTTTGCGCCAAGTGTGTATGCGCCAAATTGTTTGTCGCCGACGATTTCAAAGTTTGTCGTGGGGCCTGCTTCTGAGCCCGTATATGGATTATCACCAATTTGGTTGAAGTTTGCGGAGAGAACTAAGGCAACGCCGCCATCATCGCCCCCGTGCACGCGATACTTAGTGTTCACACGCACTTCAGTCAGCCCATTCTCAGCGAACTGTCCGCGCGCAGCCGTGGTTGAATCTACCGATTGAGAAAGAATTTGTGGAAAGCTGATGCCCGCATCCCAATGCCTGCCGAGACCAACACCTAAATTAAAATCAGCTCCTAACAGAGAGTCGTTAAAATCCACTCTCGATTGCGTGGTAGTTGCATCTCGATAGGGGAGAGTGTTGACCGCGTAATTTAAGTACAATCCGAAATTGAGAATTCCAGGCTTCAACGTTTCCGATGAATGTACGGTAACGAAATCAAGACCACTCGTCGTTGGATTAAAATTCTGAGTATCGCTCCCCACAACGTTTGCAAACGTTGGGACTGCAGCAGCGAACGCTGCAGAAAAAATGCCAAAAAAAATGGCCGACTTGATGAGATTACTTAATGATGATGTTGCCACGCACTTAGTATGGGAATTCCGCGTATCAAACGCAAGAATCCCCATCTAAACAGAAGCAAACTACAAGACTATCGTCTTGGGCTTGGAGCGCGAGCGTTAGAGTTTCCAAGATCCATCGCGAAAGCGACTGCGATTTTTGAGAACATTGCCGAGTGCGCAAAATTCGAATCCGCATTGATGACGTCTTTTTCGGTGTGGATGTTGTTATTCATTGAGCGCATTTTCGATTCAAATGGCATCAACGCTGGATAGCCGTTGCGGTGCCATGAAGCGTGATCTGAGCAGCCGTAACCGCAGCGATCTTCAACGATTTTTGCTCCGACATACGCGCTATTCAAGTTCGCGAAATACTCACGTAACCATGCGCTTGTGAAATCCGTCATCGAGGCAATCACGAACTCGCCTTCGCCCGGGTGGAGTGTCATATCGAGTTGCAACACACCTACGACGTCGCGATTTTGCGAACGATAGACCGATGCAATTTCCGCTGAACCCAAAAGGCCCGACTCTTCGCCTGCATACCAGAAGATCTCAATTGAACGCTCAGGCTGAGGCTGTTGGAGTAGAATGCGAAGTGCTTCGATTAAGTTACTAGAACCGCTCGCATTATCGTCGGCACCAGGAGCTTTCTTGTTAGCTCCAAACCAACTTTGGTTGATCGAATCTAAGTGGCCACCCATTGCAACGATCTCGTTTGGACGAGACTTACCTTGGATATGAACCCGCAATGATTTTTGCGGAGTCGATTTGTGATCGATCACGTCGATTTGAACGGGCAGACTTGAGCCGCTCGCCATCTCTTTTAATTTTTCATAGAGATCTTGAACGTGTTTGTTCGGCGTTTCACCACGATTGTAGCGATCTGGGTATGAAGATAACCAGCTCACCATGCTTTTTAAGTTCGAAGCACTGACTTGAGAAACGGCGCGTTTGATGAGTTCATTTTCATCCACTTGCGCGAACGCTAAGAAGCGTGGGCTGCGCATGAAAGCTGTGTTCTGCATCTGCATCATCTGCAAACCACCGAAAACGTAATTTGGACTATCACCGTTGACAAGGAGTTCGTAACCACCGCAGCGACCCCACTCATGGGCTTTTGCCGTGATGATCTCGCGTTGTCGAGAGTCGACGATCGCATATGCCGTGCCAGAAACGTAATCTTGAGTTACTGGAGTAATGCCGACTGCGTGAAGCAAACGAGCATCGGTAAGAATCGGCATGCGCTGACCTGGTCGAGCAGCCGTCGCCGATAGTGAAGTGAAAAGAGTGAGCGCAACAATTGTCAGACGTGCGCAATTTCGCAAATGATCCATGTGATTCCCCCCGCCAACAGCGTCCTTAAAGCAGGACGTAAGTACAAGTGCGAAGTTAGTTTTAAGTAAAAAAAGCGTGTGAAATGAGCAATGACACCACGACACATAAGCAGAAACTTACGGATCAATTAGTTTTAGTGGCGGGTACTGTGTCCAGAGGCATTATTGTCTGGTTCGTGATGGTCTTTCGGCCAAAGGTTTTCAAATACCTTTAAGAGGTCAGCTCTATGAAGCGGCTTCGTAAGGTGCGCATTGCAGCCTGATCGAACCGAACGAGAAATGTCGTCAAGCATCGCGCGAGCTGTGCAGGAAATAATAGTCCCTTTAAAGCCCAGTTCGCGAAGTTTCGCAGAGGCCGTATAACCATCGAGCCCTGGCATTTGAATGTCCATGATGATCGCATCGGGTTTCATTTCGAGAGTTTTATTGATGACGTCGAGGCCGTCGACTGCAATCGCAGTGCGAGCTCCAGCTCGTTTCAATATGACTTCCAAAAGTGTGCGGTTATCTGGTGCGTCGTCGGCAATCAAAATTAAACGGTTGCGCAGATTCAGGTTCGAGCCTGAGCCAGTCGTGGTAACTGATGAATTATGTGGTATCGGCATTGATGGCATTGACCTGAACTCCTGTGCTGCTCGCGTTGTTCGACTATGCCCTTTTTTTTGTGAAGTTTAAACCCGTGTAACGTAACGTTTCCCAGTCAATGTCCTGAGTATTTATCTAGCTTCCTAGCCAAACGTAAACGTTGTGTGAATACCTTGTAAGATCCTGAAATTCTGGTCACGCATTTTTCTATTTTTTCATCTATCCTGATTACGAAATGTTGAAAACTCGTCGCTTGGAACTTCATCCTCATCCATCGCAAAAAAACGATGTGCCGAAAGCGCAACTGCACGCAACGCTCATTATCGATGGCGCGGAAATAAAGGCCGAGTTTGAATTCGCAAGCGACACCGAAACCTTGATCATTCCGCCGCTTCGCGAGCCTCAGGCCTCACGTAAAGATAATCTTTGGGAAACAACTTGTTTCGAAATCTTTTTGCAGCCTGAAGGTCGAAAGAACTATTGGGAAATTAATTTCTCACCGCGCGGGGATTGGAACATTTATGCGTTTGACGGTTATCGCGAGGGGATGAAAAACGAATCGAGGTTGGGTGCCGTTCACCTCGATGGATTGCAGGCAGATGAGAAACGATGTGTATGCAAGTTCAGTGTTAGTTTGCTTGGGCTTGCGCTACGTCATTTTGAAATGCGTATCGGTCTCACTGCGGTAATTGTAACTAGCGATGGTAAAAAAACGTATTGGGCATTAAAGCATGCAAGTGAGAAGCCGGATTTCCATAAGCCGGAGAGTTTTACTTTTCATGCGATGATAGGATCTTAGCCAGATGAAGTTCGGAATTGATGTTCTTCTTGAAGACAAAAAGCGCCTTGAGTTTTTAAAAACAAAACGGGTGGCGTTACTGGCTCATCCAGCATCGGTGACCTCAAGTTTTGTTCATAGTGCCGACGCACTTGTTAAAGCTGGCGTGAAGCTCTCAAGCATGTTCGGTCCTCAGCACGGCATGCGCGGCGAAAAGCAAGACAACATGGTTGAGACCGAGGACTACATCGACGCTCAACTTGGAATTCCAGTTTTTAGTTTGTACGGTGAAGTGCGCAGGCCCAATGAAAAAATGCTTGCGACGTTTGATGTGATGCTCGTCGATATGCAAGATGTCGGCACACGAATTTATACCTTTTTAACGACACTTCTCTATGTTCTTGAGGCGGGTGCACGTACGAAAAAAACTATTTGGGTTTTAGATCGTCCGAATCCTGCGGGCCGTCCTGTAGAGGGAAGTTTACTGAAGCCGGGTTGGGTAAGCTTCGTTGGCGCCGCTGAAGGTTTGCCGATGCGACACGGTCTTACGTTGGGCGAAGCAGCCGGTTGGTTTAAAAAGAAATTGAACATCGATGTCGATGTTGAAGTTATCAAAATGGATGGATACCGAATCAATGAGGGCCCAGGATATGGTTGGCCGCTCGGTGAAAAATCCTGGGTGAACCCCTCGCCAAATGCGGCAACGCTGTCAATGGCTAGAGCATTTCCTGGAACAGTTTTAATTGAAGGAACAACACTTTCCGAGGGGCGGGGAACGACTCGTCCGCTTGAAACCGTCGGAGCATCCGATCTTGATCACTCAAAAATTTTGCCATTGATGGAAAAAATCGCAGGTGATTGGATGAAGGGCGCACATGTGCGTCCCTGTTTTTTCCACCCGACGTTTCACAAGCATTCAGGAAAAATGTGTTCTGGATTTCAGATCCACTGTGATGATGGTTCTTATCAGCATGATGTTTTCAAACCGTATCGTCTGATTGGCTTGTGGCTGAAAGCAATTCGCGAACTCTATCCGACTTACGAAATCTGGCGCAATTTCCACTATGAATACGAAAAAGAACGTCTCGCATTTGATCTGATCAACGGCGGACCGCTCTTGCGTGAATGGGTCGACAACAAATCCGCCCAAGCCGGCGACCTCGAAAAAATCTTGCGCGCCGACGAAACCCACTGGCTCACCGACCGCAAACCCCACCTCCTCTACTAATCTCACCAAACGGTGCGCCGCCCACTTTGGTAGCGCATCTGCATTAAGCTGCTGAAATTAAAAGAGAACAAAAACCAAGGTCATGCACCTTAACGCAAGCGCGCTACCAAAGTGGGCGGCGCACCGTTTGGTTATGTTCGGCGGGTGCGGGTGGCGATGTAGGTGGAGAAAGCAACTGAGCCGAGGATGAGGATGCCGCCAACCCATTGATCGATTCCGAGGCGCTCGCCTAAGAAATAAAACGCAAACATCGTCGCAAATGGCGACTCTAGTAAATAGAGAAAGCTTGCAACCGACGGCGAAAGAATCTTTTGTGCGCGAACTTGAAGCGTAAACGCAATCAACGTTGAGCCAACAACCAACATGAACATTCCGATCCAACCTTTTGAGCTTTGGGGGAGCAAGGCGCTTGTCTCAAGAAGTGTGAATGGCAATACGAGAAGAAATGACCAAACGACCTGGAAAATATTGAACGTGATCGGGTTCCCGATTTTTTCCTGAATCAACCCATACCAGAGGATATGAACCGCAGCGACGCCAGAGCAGATAAGCGTGAGTACGTCGCCGAAATTATAGTCTCCGCCTTGAAAGCCACAAATAAGCGCAGTTCCAAGCAAACCAAGAACAACGAAAATAAAATGGCTTGGATGAAGGCGCACTCCGAAAACGGCACGTTCCATTAAAGGAACGAATAAAACGTAGAGCGTGGTGATGAAGCTTGAATTTGTAGCAGTCGTATACCGCTGTCCCCACACCTGAAGCAGAAGGACCGCACCCAATAACAAACCGGGCGGAATCGCCAATCGCGCTTGTTCCCATTTTAAACTCGATCTGAGCGCCGGGACGAGGGCAATAACAGGGAGACCGATGAGAAGGGCAAACGCAAAGCGCACGGCAGTCAGCGTGAAAGGTTCCATGTCTTCCAGAACCCACTCAGCGGCGATAAAGCTAAAGCCCCATAACACGCCTGCGAAGACGAGTTCCATGACGGCGCGAACTGCGTTTTGATTCAAGGGTGACAACTCCCCACTCTACAAGATGAATAAATACTCTAGCACTTGCGCCCATTCGGCAACTTTTCTCTCGAAAAATCTTAAAGTTGCTCCTTTTCAAAAACGATTTTGAAATGCTACTGTGGCTAAACGCTTAATCAGGAGGTTCCACTTATGCCTACGACCACATCCACTGGCCGTTCGGCGGCTGCTTATGAAGCGGCTCACAGAAGTCCCCGGTTTCCTCAACTCCCAACAAAACCAGACGGTTCGCCCCTTCGGGTCAGCGAATATTATGGTCAGTACGCTTTAACGTTTCGCGACCTTTCGCAGAAACTAAGCGACTCGGATCGGAAGCGTTTACAAGCGATGATCGATGAAGGTGGCAGCCTTGATCCCGAACTCGCTCAAAAAATTGCGGTCGTCGTAAAAGATTGGGCAGTCTCCAGCGGTGCGACGCACTTTACTCATTGGTTCCAACCGCAAACGGAATGGACTGCTGAGAAACACGATTCCTTTTTAAGCTTCGACGAATCACGTCGCCCGATCGACAGTCTTTCGGCGGCACTCCTGTTACAAAGCGAACCAGATGCATCGAGCTTCCCGTCAGGCGGCTTGCGTGCCACTCACGAAGCGCGTGGTTACACGATTTGGGATCCGAACTCTCCGTTTTTCATTCAAGAGCATGGCAATACAAAGTACCTTTGTATTCCAGCGGTCTTCATCGGCTACCACGGTGAGTTTCTCGACGAGCGCGGTCCACTTTTAAAATCGAGCCAAGTGCTTAACGAAAAAGCGATGAAGCTTCTTCACATGATCGGCGAAACAGGAGTGACGAAAGTCATTACCACTCTTGGACCTGAACAAGAGTATTTCGCAATCGACAAAGCTTGGTACGCAGCTCGTCCTGATCTGATGATGACAGGTCGTACACTTCTCGGTGCTCGTCCGCCAAAAGGTCAGCAGCTTGAAGATCACTACTTCGGTTCAATTCCTGAGCGCATTCAAGCGTACATGGCGGAAGTGGAATACGAACTCTATCGTTTAGGCGTACCGGTAAAAACTCGTCACAATGAAGTCGCGCCTGGGCAGTACGAAACTGCGCCGGTGTTTGAAGAATCTGACGTCGCTTCCGATCACAATCACGTAACGATGGGTGTTCTTCGCCGCGTAGCGAAGAAGCATCAACTTGAGATTTTGCTTCATGAAAAGCCATTCGCTGGGATTAACGGATCGGGAAAACATTGTAATTGGTCGATGGCAGCATCGGGCTCAAAGCAAGGTGCGAACTTACTCGAGCCGGGGCAAGATCCTCGCCAAAACATTCGTTTTCTTTTGTTCCTCGTTGCGACTCTCAAAGGCGTTCATAAACATCAAGGGATGTTGCGCGCAGGAATCGCAAGTGCAGGTAACGATCACCGTCTCGGTGCGAACGAAGCGCCTCCTGCGATCATTTCGGCATTCCTTGGAAATGCGTTATCACGAATTCTTGATGAAATTGAATCGGGTGGCCCGAATTCATCCCAGCCAGTAGTTCCATATATGGTTAAAGTTGGTATCCGCCACTTACCGGATTTCACGCGCGATGTAACTGATCGTAACCGCACATCGCCGTTTGCGTTCACAGGTAACAAGTTTGAGTTCCGCGCTGTTGGTAGCTCGGCTTCAACTGCGTTCCCAGTGATGCTTCTTAACGTTGCCGCGTCAGATGGTATTCAGTACGTAACTGAAAAACTTGAAGCGGAGATGAAGAAGACGCCAAACGTGAGCGAAGCTGCGATGAAAGTTGTTCGCGAGCTTGTGAAAGAAACAAAGAACATTCGCTTTGAAGGCAACGGCTACTCAGAAGAGTGGGTTTACGAAGCAGAAAAGCGCGGTCTTTTAAATCTTCGCAAGACACCGGAAGCGCTTGAGCAAATGGTGACGAAGCAAACGATCGAAGCATTTACGAAACTTGGTGTATTGGGTGAATCGGATCTCCATGCTCGTTATCACGTGCGCCTAGAGGCTTTCGTGAAACGTATGTCGATCGAAGCGTTCACAATGCTGCAAATGATTGAGACGATGGTGTTGCCAGCAGGTTACGC
>JANOUF010000011.1:0-8490 GCA_031416685.1 Bdellovibrionales bacterium | reverse complement strand
CTTTTGAAACGCGAGACGCGAGCGAAAGGTTGCTACCAAGTGCAAGTGGTTTCCGTTGTTTGAATAGTTATGAAGTTTCGTTCCCGTGCGGCTTGCCACATCGTCAACAAGCGTTTTGATTGCGACGTCGCGATTTCTCATTGAGAGCTTGCCCTTAGCACATGAAGCTTTAAGCGTTAAGAACAGAGGCTTATTGCGATCAAAAGGTCGCTGGACCTTTCGCTTTCCGCTTCTTCGGTCTTTTCCGTTTTGTGCGCCACCATATTCAGTCTTTCCGTAACCATACGGCGACTGCTTAGAGAAAAAATCCAACTGTTTTTTTCGCATGACTGAAATCCTTTACGCTTGCGGGCAATATTATATTAAACGTTTAAATAGTCACGGAAAATAGTGGAAATGACGAGGTTTTTTGGAAAGGGAGATGGTGCGCTGAAAAGGGTCGATTCTTTAAGGAATGACGTCTTTACGCGCTCGGGGCTTTCGACGCTTTACGTGCTTTCCAGACTTCGATTATAACTGGAAGCGCAGGCAATGTGAGCAGCGCCAAGATCACAATCTCGAAATTTCTTTTTACGGCGGGAATGTTTCCGAATACCCGTCCTCCAGTTAAAAAGATAATGACCCACAATAATGAGCCAAGAATCCCGAATGAAATGAAACGGGAAAATTTCATTTTCCCAATTCCTGCAACGAATGGAGCAAAAGTACGGATGATCGGAACAAACCGCGCCATGACGACGGTTTTTGCACCATGCTTTTCGTAGAATTTTTCCGTCTTGATAAGATAGTTTTTATTAAAGAGCTTTGAGTTTTCATTTGTAAACAGATTTTGGCCGAAGTAGCGCCCGACGTGATAATTCACCAAGTCTCCGCACAACGCCGAAAGAATTAAACCTACAAATAGAACCCAGTAATTTAAAACCGCATTCTCAGTAACGGTCATTGCTCCGAGCATGAAAAGAAGAGAGTCGCCTGGTAAGAATGGAGTCACGATCAAACCCGTTTCGCAAAACACGATCGCGAAAACGAGAACGTACATCCAAGGACCCATCCACGTCGCCCACTCGTTTAAGTGGGCATCGAGATGGAGAAGAATATCGAAAAATTGAGTTACGTGCTGAACAACGAAATCAAAAATTTCAGTCATGCCCATTATTGTACAGTATAGGCGCTGACTTGTCCTTCTAGCATTCGTGGAACGATGATCGTGTTTGTACTTTGGTCCCAACCCAAATCGGCAGCACCTTTTAATCCTTCGATCAAAAGAGTGCTCGTGCCGTCAGTTGCGACTTTATAAACTCGACCCGCCATCCAATCACTAACGAAATAAGAGCCATCTTTTGCGCGCTCGAGGCCGTCGAGGTTCCCGAGTGGAGTAGTGGTGATTAAAGTTTTTGCTTTGGTCTTCAAATCGAGCGAATAGAGATGACCTTTTTCTTTAGTCGAGAAATCAGGCTTAATGTCTGTGCCCCATGCTGCAACTACAAGTTTTCCACCGTCAATGTAGAGGCCGTTCGGACTTTCAAGTGAAGTCCCCGCTTTGAAGACAGAAACTTTTTTGTTCTTAATCATGAAAATTTTGTTCGCCATCGTATCGGAAACATAAATCACACCACTGTCGTCAACCGCGATGTCATTAAGAAACTTAGCGCCTCGAACCGGGTACCGGTTATTAACTTTACCCGACGCTAGATCGATCGACACGACCTCATCTATATCCGTGACCCAAAGATTTCCTTTTGCTGCACGCAGGCCTTTGGGAGCGTTAAGTCCTTCAGCCCACTTTGCTTGCACGAGTTGCCCTGCAATCGTGTATTTCGAAATATAACCGTTTCCATCTTTTTCGAGAGGAGTACCGTTAATATTGGAAACGAAAACCTCGCCAGAAATTTGATCGTAGTATGCACTCTCAGGACTAGCGACCGACTCCGTAGCGGTCCACAAAACTGGCGTGGAATTTGTGGGTATCAAACCCAAGTCACCTGATTTTTTCGACAGACCTGCGCACGCGGCACCAATATTAAGTAGCGCAATTGCGAAAAGCAGCTTCATTAATTTCATTTCAGGTACCTCTTACACATTGTTAGGAATTTATTTCTAACACTCAGTTGAGATCACGCATACCAATGACGCACGCAAATAGGTCTGCATTTAGTCGGCATTTACCTAAGCCAGACCAAGGCCCCGCAGCTTTAGGTTGAGTCGTTCTGCTACACTTGTTTTATGAATCACAGGATGCGGATTCGGAGTTGGCTAGGATTGGCCATTCTGGGGCTTTTTTTATTTCAATCATCAGCGCAAGCGGCATTAATGCCAATGGAAGATCTCCATTTTCCTAAAGCTCGCCCTCGAAAACATAAAGTCGCGATTCCCCTTGAGAACAACTCGAACATTCGTGTCTGGGTACAATATTTTTCTGGGAAAAATCGAGACCGTTTTGGTCGCTTTATGTATCGCGGCCAATTTGTAAAAACCAAAATCCAAGATATCTTAGTCGCTAACGGTGTGCCCCCAGAAATGTATTATTTAGCGATGATCGAAAGCGGTTTCGCAAGTCATGCACGCTCAAGCGCTCAAGCTGTTGGTATTTGGCAATTCATGCCCGACACGGCCCGAAGATTCGGACTACGTGTTGATGGCTATGTCGATGAACGTCTCGATATGATCAAGGCGACTTATGCAGCCGCTCGGTATTTAAAGTGGCTTCATCGTGATTTCAACGATTGGTACCTTGCCATGGCCGCCTACAATTCGGGAGAAAACCGAATTCGTCGCGCTGTTCGAGTTGGTAAAACTAAAAACTACTGGGAGCTCCGCCGTCGCGGACTTCTCCGCCCGGAAACGGCTCAATACATTGCAAAATTTCAAGCGGCGAGAACTATCGCAAAGAATCCTGACAACTATAGATTCGCTGAACACACGTTCTACGAATATCCGAGCTTAAAAAATCTGCCCGTCCGACGGAGCTATGTAACGATTGATCAGCTCGCAACTCTGCATGGTTTTTCGAGCAATACCTTACGCGCGCTGAACCCGCACCTAGTTCGCGGAATTGTGCCACCAGGAATTCGATCCATCTACGCGCCACGCACTATGTGATCTTTTTTCTTGTTAATGTCTAACAGAAAAACGCGATAATTGGCCACTAAATGTTAAGAAATTTAGTCTCAGTTTCTGGAAGCCCTTTTCAGAACTTTGCGATACGGTAATCAAGATGTCGACGCCAAACGATTTTAACTACGAAGACTCCACCTTAGAACAACGCCGCCGACGGCTGCGCCTGGATAGTCTCATAATACTCGTGGTTGAAGACGGCGTGGACGCTCGCGATCTCATTCGCCGTTTTTTAGTAACTGCGGGCGCGAATGTTCACACCGCCTCGTCAGCCATTGAAGCACGTAAAGCTCTAGAATCCATTCATCCAGACGCGATCATTAGTGATATTGGCATGCCTGATGAAGATGGAATTTCTTTTCTTCAGCGCCTGCGGGAACAGGAAAAGAAAACCGGAAAACATATTCCGGCCATCGCTCTGACTGCATTTGTAGGGTTGGAACATCGTTCGCTTACGTTGCGTGCTGGGTTTGAAGAACATCTCTGCAAACCCACATCACCTGAAACTCTGATTGATGCTATTCTCCGCGTCGTCCTAAAAGGCGACCGTTCACTGCACTGAAACTTTCCATTTCCTTTTGATTGTACCAGCACGGCGGACGAACTCCGAGTTGATCTTCAATGCTACCCGCGTTCGATTCTGCAAGAGAGGCTCGACGTGATGGCATCAAACACACTCCAGAGTTCGGTGATTTTTCATCAAGGTTCGTATCAACTCCCACCGGACAAAGTGCGCCAGCAGAATATGTGTCGAGACGACATTGAACTCCTGGATATGCATCGATGATTGTTCGAGGCACGACACTTAAATCAGGTGTATTCAATTTTGGAAGTGGAAGTGGCGGAAGGTTTTTCGCCTTACGTTTATCGTTAGTTAGCGATCCGAGAATCCCACCGAGAGTTTCTGCGGCCGTGTGAGAGCGTAAGCAAATTGCAGCTCCGTCATTAGTTCCATCTAGGCTCAAGCGTTGGAATCGTTTGCACGCTTGCGTCGCTAAACGACCGGCGATGCGAGAAAGACCTGCAGTTTCGCGAGCCGTATTGAACACCGTTAAAACTTTTCGCATACATTTGAGCGTTGCGAAGTAATCCGCCTGGCCCTCTGACGCCATTGGAGTGCCAGGATACCGCGGAGATTTTCCGAGGTGATGGCCCATCTCGTGACAAGCAATAAGAAGAAAACTTTCTTTCGTCATTTGCGGATGCCGAGCCATTCCGCCGAACATATGTAAGATAAAAGTGTTGCCGAAAGGGCTGCGGCTAGCGCCTGCGTTTACTTCACCGTTAGACCATGCACGAAGAATTTTTAGTGTTCCCCCTTCAGCTTTTACTTCAGGGCCGTAGACCATCTGAATAGCATCGAGAACCGTGTCGAAATCTTGCTTGCTGATACCGGTTGGCTCGGCACCATTTGAAATTGGATAGTAGAGATCGTTTTTTGGAAACAAGTTGCAGCTTTGCGAGTGCACATGCTGAGTCGATGTCACTGCCGAACCGGTAAGAGTTAGCAACGCTGCTACCACTAGGATCTGCGTTCTCAATGTTTTCAGTGGCGATTTCACTGGATACCCCCCCCGGGTCAGTTTCGATCGGTGATACGATCAAGACTTGGAGGGAAACTCGCAGACTTTTCGGGCAGTATCAAAACAAACGTCTTTATGGAAAACCCAAGCGCCCCTTATGGAAGAACAGCTCGAATCAAAAAAGCTAACTAGTGGTTTTACTGAGAGGATTCGAAACAATTGGACAGAGCCTGACAGAAAAATTTGGCATTACTTTTGATCGCTGGGTGACACTCGCGGCATTGTAGAAATGACTATGCCCCGCCTTGATTTTATCAGTTAGAAAATGAATCTCATTGTTCCGTTGGCGAAGGCAAGCTGCCCGTCTCACGTTTTCACCTGGCGGCCAACGTCTAAATCTGAGTAAGATTGCAGCATGGGAAATATGCGCAATTGGTTCGTCATCGTGTTGTTCATTGCTGTTGCATATTGGTTTTTGTCGTCGCCTCCACATGAAATTCCGCGTGAAGAAAAAGCACAACCTCACGCTACGCACAACGATCAGCAACAAAAAAGTCCAACGGTCAGTACGACTCCACCGCCTCGAGCAAACGAAGTGAAAATTGCTGAACCCGTCGCGCCTAAGACAGTTGCAGCTCCGCCACAAGTGAAAGGCAGCGAAGAACCTTCCATGCCTAAAAACGCAGTTCCGTTTCGATTGGTGAATGGACTTTTCGTTGCTTATGGCGACATTGTTCTCGGCAAACCAACTAGCGACGGTGTCCCGGATGAAGGTTTTGCAGAAGCGCCCAAGCCACAAAAATGGAACACTGAAATTCCGTATTTGATTGCGCCTGATTTAGAAAACCCGGAGCCAGTCTACAAGGTCATCGAATATTTCAACGCGAACACACCCATTCATTTTGTACCGGCAACTGAAAGTGCGCGCGACGCAATCGTGTTCGAACCAACCGACGAACATTGCTTCTCCTATCTGGGGCGAATCGGTGGACATCAACCCGTTTACCTTTCGAAGAATTGTTTTGAACCCGAGATTACTCACGAAATTATGCACGTCTTGGGATTTGTACACGAGCAGTCACGACCCGATCGTGGACAGTATTTAAAAATTCATTGGGACCGAATTGAAGACGATAAGAAATCTCAGTTCCTAGTGGTTCCGGAAGAATTAGCAGCAAATGTTCGCACTCGCCCTTTTGATTACAATTCTGTGATGCTCTACCGTTCGAATGCATTCGCAAAAACTTCAGGCGAAGTAACCTTGGAATCCACGACTGATCGATCTGTCGATCCGGTACGCACCGGACTGAGTCTCGAGGATATGGAACGTATTCGAAAAATTTATCCTCCTCGAGAATAGCTCTAGCTTTAGGTCTAGATTCTCTCCTTTTGCACGGGGTGCGTCTTTCAGCTCCTGCAGCGCCAAGCGATTCTTAAAGAATGCTGAGAATTTCCACGATCATTTTGCTCGCAGCGACTCTTGTTGGATGTTCCCCGCCGAGCTCTCAGCCGAAGCGAACTCCTCCTTTTTCTTTTGAGAAAATCGATGGACAAGTTCGATACGAACACGTCAACAATGATGGTGAATTTGTCGACCAGAAATTCATAGATGATCCGCTGAAAGCAAACTACGAAACTGGATTTTGGATTAACCGTTTAAGACGTAACGTGAAAACAATCGGCGCACCTTCACACGACAATCGCGTTCATGTCGTGTTCGTTGGCGATGGCTATACGATTGAACAAATGCCTCTGTACGCGAGAGATGTCGAAACGAACTTAAGCGAAATCGAACTTCAAGAGCCATTCAAGACTTATCGAAACTATTTTGCCTTTCACAGAGTTGACGTCATTTCGGAGCAGTCAGGAATTTCTGAAGATGAACCCGGAACCACCAAAAAAACTGCGCTTGAAATGACCTACAACTGCGGGGGAATTCGCAGACTCATTTGTGCGAACGTAAACAAAGTTATGCTCGAGGCTCAGTCAGCTCCAAAAGTCGATTCCGTTATGGCGCTGGCGAACTCATCCACTTACGGCGGAGCCGGATATTACTCGCCTGCCATTAGCACATTTGCTGCTCGTAGCTCCAACTCCCTGGAACTTGCGCTTCACGAGTTCGGCCATTCGTTTGCTAATCTTGCCGACGAATATGATTACGGCGATCCCGATTCTCCTGATTGCAATAAACCGAACGTTTCAGAACTCGACGAAGAAGATATGAGTGACTTACGTGTGAAATGGTATCGCTGGCTCTCGGAGAGTAAAGTAGGTGCCTTTCGAGGAGCCTGCTACAACACCACGATGTATCGCCCAACTCAAAATTCAAAAATGCGAAAGCTTGGCAACTCGTTTGATGTCGTGAATAACGAGCAGTTTATTTTGAGTATTTACCGCAAAGTTAAGCCAATCGAAGAAGCGACCACCCCAGGTGTGCTGACGAAGCACCAAGTAATCACCATAAAACCGATGAAGCCGAATGGACACGCATTGAAGATTGAGTGGCGCGTAAACGGAGATAAAATAAAATCGTTGGAAAAATCTAATAGCGTAACAGCTGTCGACACTCAGAAATTGAAACTAAAAAAGGGTAAGAACACCATCACGGTAAAAGTATGGGATCCAACTTCAATGGTCCGCGATGAACAAGCCCGAAAAACGCTTATGACCTCTCGAATTGAGTGGGTATTTAACAAAGACCGCTAATTAGTCGTATCGCGGAGTACGACCTTGCCGTCTTCGCGAACAAATCCTGACGGCATTGGATCTGATTTGATCGTAGCCGAGTGCGGTTCGCCTTTTCGATTGATTGCGATCAAACCACCGTCACCTTCAAGTTTTTCGACAAGCTCCAAAGTTTCTTGAACTGCAGAATTTAAATCTCGCTTGGTGTATTCCAGAATGTTCGAAACTCTTGATCCGACACTTGCGCGAATAAATTTTTCGCCCGCACCAGTCGCAGAAACCGCGCATGTTTTATTGTTCGCGTAAGTGCCTGCACCGATAATGGGAGAGTCACCGACTCTCCCGGGCCGCTTTCCCGTTAATCCGCCTGTCGAAGTCCCAGCGGCAAGATCACCGCAACGATCAAAGCTAACCGCGCCCACGGTTCCATGGTGAGAATCCTCTTCTCTCGCCGGCAACTTTCCGACAAAATAATCTGGAGTTACTTTCTCCATTCCGAGTTCATCAGCAAGTTGCGAAGCACCGGGCCCGACCATAAGCAAATGGCGCGTTCGCTGATTCACCGCTCGAGCTAAGCGAATCGGATTTCTTACGTCTTTTACGGAAGCAACAGCACCAGCTGCAAGATTACGTCCGTCCATGATCGATGCGTCTAACTCAACAGTACGGATGCTCGTACGTGCTCCCATTTTGCCAGCGTTGAACAGTCCCGTATCTTCCATGACTTCGACTACGTGCTGAACGACGTCGATCCCACGGTAACCTTGCTCGAGCAAGTTATGACCGTCATTTAAAATTTGTAGCAAAACTTTGCTTTGAGCAGCGCTTGCTTTGTAACCGACTCCGCCGTGTACCATCAGAGTAAAATTCTTCTGGGCTTCACAGCGCGCACTATTTTGCGCAGCTTCAATTGGTGGAAGGACTTTCGGCACGGGCGGCGCCGGCACTTTGGAGTGAGCACAACTCGAGAAAATCAAAGCAAACACGCTAATTTTTTTCATACAGCTCCAATTTACCACCAAAACTTTTGCTTTGGCATTGCTCCCCGTTTGTACCACGCTGACTTCAAACGAAGAAATCGTCTTCGCGACGATCGCATTTTTTTATGAGGCATCTTCAACAAATACTTTTCTGCTTTGTACTGATTGCTTCGACCCATCCGCCAATC
>JANOUF010000010.1:0-12525 GCA_031416685.1 Bdellovibrionales bacterium | reverse complement strand
AAAAAAAGATATTTATTTCTCAGAACTTTCCCCGCGCCCTCATGATACCGGGATGGTGACTTTGGCTTCCCAAGATCTTTCTGAATTTGATCTCCACTTGCGTGCAGTGCTTGGTCTTCCGATCCCTCAAATTAAATACTACGGACCAACCGCATCAGCGGTGGTGCTTGCAGACCGAGATTCTGAAAAATTTGAAATCACTGGAGTGCGTGAAGCACTCAAAGCAAAAGACACTGAAGTTCGAGTGTTTGGAAAACCAACGACCCGTAAATACCGTCGAATGGCTGTCACGCTTGCTCGCGCTAAAGATACGAAAGAGGCGCGAAAGAAAGCAAAGCGGGCGGCTGATAAAATCAAAATTCAATATCAGGACTAAAATGAAACTGGTTCTGAGCACTATCTGAGGCTAAAAAGCTCAAATCGGCGCTTTACCACTTGACCAAAATTTCCTTCGTGAATAAGCATCAAGTCACAGGGGAAACTTATGAGTCTTTATTTAATCTATCTCGCTGCGCTCGTGTTGCTTGTTCCAATGGTCAGCCTTTCGCTCGACTGATTTCTCCCGACTAAACTAAAGTCGTCTACGCATACCAGCAGGACCAATTCGAGATTGTCTCAATTTTAGATTCACACTGTCTTAATGCTGCTCAGCACATTGTCATTCACTTCGACACTTCGAAAAACATTGGCGTCACTAAAATGGGAATATTGTGAGTGTTTGCTATGATTTACGAATCTATCTAAAGAAGTGTTAGCGCGTATACGATAGGTCCTTCGAAGCAAACAGTGGGAGGCAGCGCACGCTGTCGGGCATTTAAGGGAAGTCTATATGCAAACTACGTATTTCGTATCACATGCAGGACAAACTTACGGTCCATGGACTGTTGTCGAGGTCACTAGCCGAATCGCAAAGATGGAGCTGATCGCAACAGACTATATATATGACGAGTCTTCAGCCGCATGGATTCCTTTAATGGAATGCAAAGCGGTGATTGAAGCGCTTCGTTCTCACAAGCCGGCGGCACCACCGCCAAAGTCTGCTGCACCAACTGCTGAGCCGACGATTGATCTTGTTGTGCAAACAGCAACGATCACTCCGATCACGCAAAATACAACAGAAGACGATTCGGGATTAGAAACCGATGGCAGCGGCGAGTGGTTTGTTCAAAAAGATTCGCATCGCTATGGCCCTTTCACTTACCAGGGTTTAGTCAAGGCGCTTCAAGAGAAGTCTGTTTTTGATTACGACTTGGTTTGGAAACAAGGAATGGAGAAGTGGATTCGTCTCGCGGAGCATGACTTGTTCAATGCTGAGGCGATTCGCAAACTCCAAGCTGAAGCAAAAGGTGTTTTCCAACAAAGAAAGCATAAGCGTTTGGCAATAAAGACCGATGTCATTGTTCATGACAATAAATCGGTGTGGCTCGGACAAACTTACCAAGGTAGCGAAGGCGGCTCTGGTATGCATGTTCGGAACGCGACATTGATGCCGGGACAAATTTTGTTTTTACACTTCACGGGCTTTGACGGCATTCCATCGTTTAACGCTCTTTGCGAAGTTGTTTGCAAAAAATATGTTCCGAATATTCGAGATCCACGAAGCACAGTTCCTTATGGAATGAAATTCGTGAAGCTTGATAGAAACGTGCAAGAAGCAATGCGCGACTTTTTCGGAAGAAAAGCCGTTTAAGATTTAAAAATTTAAAGATACCAAAATCGTTGCTCTCTCTGAATGTACCCTCCACTGAGCACGAACTAATAAAGATTTAAAACGTTTTAGCTAACGATTTTGCCTTATCCGGCAAGAGGGGAAAACAATGGATTTCTTAATGAAGATGTTGATCGATTTTTATCTAATCGATGCAGTGATCGGAGCACTCGGTGTGTTCATGATCGCATTAGTGGTGGAGCGCTATAAAGCTCTCTTTGTTACTTACTCGATCGACGCAAATAAGTTTATGAACCAAGTTCTTAAGCTTGTTGAAGACGAGAAGACCGAAGAAGCGATCACACTCTGCGGAGCGAATGAAACAAAGCCTCTCGCGCACGTAATTAAACGTGTTCTAGAGCGCTCAGATCGCGACGACGCAGCTATCGATCAAGCACTCGATATCGCAGCTGGTGAAGTTGCGCCAAAATTAACAAAAAACCTATCGTACATTTCGATGGTATCGAACGTGGTAACACTCGTCGGTCTCTTGGGTACGGTTGTTGGTCTTATCATGTCCTTCAAAGCGGTAAGCTTCGCTGATCCATCGCAAAAGCAAACGCTTCTTGCTGACGGTATCGCGGTCGCGATGCACGCAACGGCACTTGCGCTCTTGGTCGCAATCCCGGCGATGGTTTTGTACTCGTTCCTGCATGCTAAACAAGGTCAACTCTTCGCTGAGATTGATACTTGGAGCATGAAGACGATCGATCTTTTAAAGAATCGCGGTCTTGATGTTGGAACGACTGTTTACCCAACTATGGGATACGAGACTAGCGAAGGCAAAAAAGTAAAAATCAAAGGCAACGGGCCAGTTAAGTCAGCTTAACCGTTTATGATCGTTTCGCTCAGTAATGTCTTTCGTTTCCGGAGAGTGGGCTATGAGAAGTTTTAGAAGCAGAATAGACGATGCAACTTTCGATCTGAACTTGGCGCCGATGCTCGACATTATTGTGTCGATCATCCCCATGCTTCTGATGAGCGTTGTCTTCGTTCAAATCATGGTCCTCGAAACGCCGATTCCCCAGGCGGTAGAGAAGGCGATGGTAAAGAACGAAGAGAAAAACGACGTTCAAATCCAGCTCTCAGTATCAAAGACGACTGGCTTCCGTCTTGTCGTAACAGACCACGGTAAGCAGAGTGAGAAATCAATTCCTTTGAAAGATGCGGCTTTAGATTTAGCTGCACTTAAAAAAGAAGTTCTCGACACCAAGATGAAGTACCCGAATCAATTCCGTGTTGAATTAAATCCTGATGAGACGGTGCAATTAAATGACATCGTTTTAGTTATGGACCAAGTTCGCACGAAAGCAGCTACGGATCCAAAAATCATGTTCACTGATACCGAAACCGGCAAGCAAACGGAAACAGACTTAATGTTCCCGGATGTTGTGTTCGGCAACGTGGCGGGAGGCTGATCATGGCACGCAGAGGTATGAAAAAACATATTGATAAGCGGACGCCAGCGACTTTCAAGATTCAGATTACATCGATGGTCGACATGTTCGTAATCCTCCTCGTGTTTTTGCTTAAAAGCTATAGCACGAGTCCGGTGAACATCACGCCAGACGACAACCTCCGTCTTCCTGCTTCATCAAGCATGAAAGATCCGGTGGATGCACTGAAGCTTGTGGTTTCAAAAGTTGGAATTTTCGTTGATGACAAGAAGATCGTAGATCTTAAAGACGGTCAGGTTGATATCAAGGACGTCGACGCAGCAGACACGAATTTTATTCGTGGTCTCTACGCGGCACTTGATCAACAAGCGCAGAAGTCGAAATCAATCGCCCAGGTGAATGAGACGGTTGAATTTGACGGGAAAGTTGTGATGCAAGCTGATCGCGATCTTCCTTACGAAATCTTGCGCAAAGTTATGTATACATCAATGATGGCTGGTTACTCGGACGTCAAAATTGCGGTCCTTTCTAACCAGTAGGAACCGATGAGAGACGCCGTCGGGCATTTTGAAAAAGAGAAGATGAATATGGGAAGACCAGAAGTATTTATCGAACATAGCCAAGGCGCAAAACGCCGCAAGCAGCTCAAGGTAAAACCGAGCCAAGGTGATTTATACCTAATCGGTTCGTCTCCTGAAGCTGATTTGCGAATCGCGGGCGAAGAGATCACTGGCTGTCACGCGGTATTACAGTATCGCGAAGGCCAATGGTTCATTTGCGACCTCAGCGGCAACGGCATCGGCTCTGGTGAAACAGAGCGCGCAATCGGAAGCGACACTTTCGAAGTGCAGCTTGGCCAACACCGTTTGAAGTTGTTCGCAAAAGAAAACAACATCGACTTATTTAAGAGCGCCGCAGCTGAAGGTGACCGTGGTCTCCATCAAGTTGTCGTTCGAGTAAAAGGTCGCATTGTTGAAACTCTCGCTTTGAAATCAACTGAAAGCTATAAAGCTCAAATCGGAACTGAAGCAAAAATATTACCTGCACCGACCTCAGGCGAATGGGTAATTACAGAAATTGGCAACCGCACGATCCAGCAACGTTTAGTTGCGTCGCAAGCGGCAGCCGAGATTGCACCGATTGAAATAGATCAGGCAATTGCAAAGCCAATTAAAATTACAACAGGAATTCTCTTACTCTTATTGTTGTTAATGTTTGCTACTCACAATTTCGCTCCTAAAACGGCGGAAGAAGCAAATCTCACGCAACAGCAAGTCGATATGATCTTCAATGCGAAGGTTATTAAGAAGAAAAAAGAGATCGTTAAGCAAGCTGGCTCGAAAGTGAAAGCCGGTGGTGACAGAGACAATGCATCTAAATCAGCTGCGCGTACGACTCCGGAAGAATCGCAAGCACCGAAAATGAGTGCGAAGGCATCGGCAGCTTTGACGAGCATTCGTAATGCTGGATTAAGCGCACTCGTCGGCAAGATTGCAAAACGCGCTAACAACAAGGGCATCATGGTCGCAACGACCGGTGTTTCTGCCGACAATGCAAATGCAGGTCGCGCGTTCTATAGCACTGGCACAACAACAGTTGGCGGCGGCGGTTCCGCATCTAAAGAAGGTGCTTACCGCTTAGGTGGAGTCGGAACACAAGGTAAAGGCGGGGGTGCCGGCAACTACAAAGGTGGAACTGCTCTTGCGGGTGGCTCTGTCGGCATGGGTGACGTCGGTGTCGTTGACGAAGAAACAGTTATCGAAGGTGGTCTCGATCGCGACGTGATCGCGGAAGTGATCAAGAGAAACTTGGGACAGATTCGTTACTGCTATGAGCGTCAGCTAAGTTCTGATTCTAAGTTGTACGGTAAAGTTATGGTGAACTTCTCCATCGGTGCAGACGGTCTCGTCTCCGCCGCTCAAGTTGGTAACACAACAATGAGAAACGCGATGGTCGAAGGTTGTATCGTTCGTCGGGTAGCGGGATTCAAGTTCCCACTTCCTAAGGGCGGCACAACCGTAAAAGTATCGTATCCGTTCTTATTCAAAGCTTTGGATTAATAGAGTCGTGCGAGAGCACGCGGTTCAAGAAGACTCAAGATGGTTTATTAGGGGCAGCGGCTGGGAGAAATCTCAGCCGTTTGTTTTTGATTTCCCTTTCGCTCACCCAATCAAAAAAGCGCTCCTGAAGATTTCTTTAGGGTGAACTCGGCACGTGACTAGGTTCACCTGCGGCGCCGCGGGTACGAGCGCGTCAGACCTTGCTTCCCAAAGCTAATTTGCAATTATGCTGGATAATTCACGGGGGCATCATGATCACGGGCATTCAAGATATTTACTACAGTGTTACGGATTCCAAGCGTGCGATTCGTTTTTATACGGAAGCACTCGGAATGAAACTGGTGCAAGAAAGTGATTATTGGATTGCGCTTGATTGCCATGGAGTGAAAGTTGGTTTGCATCCAGAGGATGGACCGATTCCGCAAGTTCCTCGTGATAGCCATGGCGCGCATGCGGGCGCAACGCTGACTTTGAAATCTGATAATGTTGCTGAAGATCGTGTGCGGTTAGAAAAGCACGGAGCAAAGATTCTAGGTGAAGCCGATCAACCGTGGGGACATATGCTTGTGTTTGAAGATCCAGATGGCAATGTTCTGAAATTGATGAAGCCGAAGTACTGATTCATTTCATGCGCATGAAATTAAAAGTTTTTGATTCAAAAATGGCAATCTGCCGACTTCCCAGTGATGCAGGGGTTCCTGTTTGGGCGACCGGTGAGTTTTGCTCGATCACTCGAACGCCTGATGAGCTATCGATTGTCTGCGAGCAAGAGCGAGTGCCACAAACTGTAGAAGCCGAACGTGATTGGCGAATGTTTCGGGTGGAGGGGAAATTGGATTTTTCGCTGACCGGAATTCTCGCTTCGATTGCGAGGCCTCTCGCAGAGGCTGGAGTTAGCATTTTCAGTATTTCGACATTCAACACTGATTACATTTTTGTTAAAAGCGGGGACCTTGTGAAAGCGATTGCCGCGTTGAAATCCGCTGGATTCGAAGTTAGTCTCTCTCATGCCGGTTTCTGAACACTACCAACCCAAACCAGTATTCGATGAACTCGGTGAGGGTTTTTACGATTTCGTTCAAGCGGCAAAATTTCCGAAGCAAATTTTAAGATTCAGGAATCAAACTTGGGCAGAACGTCTTGGTCTCGGTGAACTCGATAACGAAGAGTGGATTGAGCACTTCGCAAAGTTTGAACCGCTTGAAGAAAATTTCCAAAATCCGATGGCACTCCTATATCACTGCCATCAGTTCCTCTCGTATAATCCCGATATCGTCGATGGACGTGGATTTATTTTTGCTCAAATCAGAGATCCAATTGATGGAAGTCTTCTTGATCTCGGAACTAAGGGCAGTGGACAAACACCGTTCTCGCGAAGCGGGGATGGAAGGCTAACTCTAAAAGGTGCAGTACGCGAAGCACTGGCGACCGAGATGCTCGAAATGCACGGCGTGTACACGTCAAAAACGTTTAGCGTTGTGGAAACGGGCGAAGCATTAGAGCGTAACGATGAACCTTCGCCAACGCGAGCAGCGGTTCTCGTAAGACTCAATCATAGTCACGTGCGATTCGGTACATTCCAGCGACATGCTGCTTACAAGGATGCGCGTCGCTTAGAAAAGCTACTCGATTACACAATCAAACATTTCTATCCGCATATCAAAGCAACCGATCCAATTGAAAAAGCGGCAGCGGTCGTTGCTGAAGCAACTGTGAAATCCGCTCGCGTTTGCGCCGAGTGGATGATCGCAGGATTTGTCCACGGAGTTCTCAACACCGACAATATGTTGATAACTGGAGAGTCGTTTGATTACGGTCCTTGGCGCTTCACTCCCAATTACGATCCAAAGTTTACTGCAGCATATTTCGATCAGACAGGGCTCTATGCTTTTGGTCGCCAGCCCGAAAGTGTCATTTGGAATCTCGAGCAGCTTGCATCGTGCTTTACGATTCTATTTCCCGAGGGCACCACAACCTACGATCCGCTCGTGAGCGCTCTAAATCCATTCACAGAAGCCTTCAACTCACACCTCGTTGAAAAATTCTTTGATCGCATTGGACTGCAAAGAAAAAGTCTTGAAGAGGATGCAGAACTCCTCTTCGGTTCATTTCAATTCATGGCGCAAAACGAACTCGGGTACGACCAATTTTTTTTCGATTGGTACGGTGGGAGCGCAAGTCGAACACGTGCAATGACAGGCAGCGCGCAAGAGCATTACCGGGGCGAAGCTTTCGATCAGTTTGAAACTCTTCTAAACAATCATGAGGCTCGGCCCGAAGTCCGCGAGCGACTCAAAGACAGGTACTTTGAACGCCCTAGACCGTGCTCAATGCTTATTGATGAGGTTGAGTGGATATGGGAGTCCATCGCCGCAAAAGATGATTGGACTAGATTCGAGAAAAAGATTGAGGATATCCGCTTTGTTCGGCATCTCTTAGGTCGTGAACCTAAAAAACAAATCTGACATCTTGAACGATATCGATGAGCCTATCGAAATTCCCGAAATCCCGATCATCTATCGAGATAAAGACTTAGTCGTCGTTGACAAGCCCGGCGGATTTCACGTTCACCAGCCGGAAGATCGTAGGCGCCGAGTCGCTAAAGAAAAAACGATGCTCTTTCTCGTTCGGGAACTTGTGGGCGAATATCTTTACCCTGTACATCGACTCGACGTCGCAACTTCTGGAGTTCTGATTTTCGCACTCAATAAAGATATGGCTCGCGAACTCGGGCGCGTACTCACTTCAGGTGAAGCCGAGAAACAATACGTCGCGATCGCAAGAGGCTATCTTAAAGACGAAGAGACTGTCGAGATTCCACTTCCGAATGATACGACTGGTGATATGTGGGACGCACGTACGCGATATAAAACTATTGGTCGCACGGAAATTCAAAATGCGGTGGGGAAACGACACGCGACTGCCCGATATTCTCTCGCGAACGTTTGGCTTGATACGGGCCGTTTTCATCAAATTAGAAGACACTTAGCAAGGCTTTCGCATCCACTTGTTGGTGATCGCGTACATGGTGATTCACATCACAACAGATTTTTTAGAGAGACTTTGGGATTACCAGGTTTGTGGCTAAGGGCCGAGAAGTTTTCATTTCAAGATCCGCGAACAAGCGAGACCCTAGAATTCAAAGCGCCACCATCGGAGAAATGGCGGCGCGCTTTAGAGATTTTAAAATTCTAATTATTCGTCGGTCGGCATTGGCGACAAGGCCGTCGCCGTACCGTCGGTAGCAGGTGCCTCAGTTCCTTCAGCAGGTGCTGATGCACTATATTTCATCTTGATGCTATCAAGAGTCGCATCAAGTGCTTCGCTGTATGAGCGCGTGCCCATCGAACAAGTGCCGCTTTCAGTTGATGAGAAGTAAACGCGACGAGTTCTGCCGTCGGGCAATGTGACTTTGTTCAACCATGCAAGATCCGCAACCGGATTTAGATCGCACGTCGTGTTCTTTTCCCACTGACCCAAAACAGGTTTCATTCGCGTTTGCAAAATTGCGAAGTCGGCTTCCGCAAGAATTCCTGCTTTCGATGCACCACACTCTGTGATTGTGAAAGAAGCATCGGATTCAACAATGATCTTTGCGTTCGTGCATGCACCAGGAGTTACTTCGCCGTACGTCCACTCACCAGTTACACGCATCCAGCCCACAGAATTCATCGTTACGTTGGGTTGACCAGAAGTATTGATAGGTGGTTCCTCGCCGCCTGCGGATCCACAACCGGTGAAAGCTAGGATGCACAACATTGCTAGGAGCGAGAGCGCTAATGAAGAAATCGATACCGCACGCATTTTCAAAACCTCCGAAAGAATTTGTTCAGAACTCAACGGGCTGACGATATCGAGGCAAAGCCCGTGCAGGGAAGGTCTGGCTAGACTCGTTAACGCCGAAAACGTGACTTATGTTCAACGTTCTACATCCGACGCCACAGTTGTGTAGAGGCCTACACCATGCCTACAAACAAACTAATGAAGTGAAAAGATTTAAGGCTGGGGAGTGCGACGAATCGACATGGTCATCTTCATAAAGTCGTCGATCAATGTCTCAGATTCGGCGGAATCGCCGTACGCGTAGATCATAAATGTCGATTTATCGTCGATCAGAGTTGCGTGAAAGACCGCTAACTTATTTTCTTTTTTCTGAGCAAACGCCGTTTGCACCATTCCAGGCATTTGATCCGCAGTAATTTGCTGAAGCTTCAATGTACGCTTCTCAAGCTCAGTATTGAATCCATCGAGCGTACCTTCAAACAGTGCTCGTGCTTTTTTTGTTAAATCACGTTTGCTAATGGAACTCTTCAAAACGTTCACCATAAAGACAGGTGTCGCACCGCTAGCGGGCGCACGCGAACGACTAAAGACAAACGAAGCGGTGCCGTCTTTAAGTTCTTCGGCCTTTAGTAAGTTGAACGCGGGAAGGGGATCTATCTTGAACGGTAAGTCAGCAACGGACGGTAATTCTTCGCCACTCCTTGCGCCGAGAACCGCAAGAGACGGAACGTTGTTCATATAGTCGGCGAGCCCAGCGTCTTCCATCCAAACGTAGAAATCGTAGATGTAGCGGCCTCTTTGGATCCAAATACTATGCGAATACGCATCGGGCTCTAGATCGTTGAAAATCGAGAAGCGGCACTGAACTGCATCGTCTTCAAAGAACGCTTGCAATGACGTTTGCTTACCAATTTTTCGGCAAGCCGTCTCGCCTGGTACTGAATAGAGATACTTTCTGTTCGACGCGGACAATTTCGATTCGTAATCGGACCAAGTGCCGTCTTGCATAAGAAGCTCGACGATTGGAAGTGGCTTTTCTTTTACGGCTTTTTTTCCGTCGAGGGAAATCAGCGGCGCGTTTGGCGAACTTGAAACACGGCTTACGCTGAAGGTCGCTGAGTTACTGTCCGTCGTACATTGAAACGCACTCGAATTCTTTCTTGTCGTAAGTTTCTCACAGCTTGTGAATAGCTTCGGAATAGGAATCCGAATTTTTGCATCGCCAAAATTGAATTCTACTTCTTTAAACCCTTTTACGTCTGCGATACGCTTTCCTGTTTCGGCATAGACGTAAGCTGGTTCCATCATTTCGGTATTTATTTTTTTCACTGTTTTTGCTACGAGCGCGTCGCTGTTTTTGCGGTACTGGGCAAGTGACAGGAAGGCTCCTGGTTTTTTAAGGAAGTCACGAAGCTCACGTAAGCCGATTCCAAAGTTTAAATTTTGACCCTCTTTATAGAACTTGCTCGCGACTCCAACGAGGGTCGCATGCGAGTTGAAAAACGGGCCGCCGGAATTTCCGGAAGAGATTGCTGCAGTGACTTGGATTTCTTGAATTCGACCAGGGCCCAAGCGTACGGCACTGATGATGCCGTTAGAGATTGAGAAATCTAAGCCTTGCGGGTGACCAATTGCGTAGACTGTTTCTCCTGGAGACGGTTCGTACTGAGTGACTTCAAACCACTTTTTCGGTTTTACAGCGAGCTTGATGATGCAGAGATCAAGTCCTCGATCGTCCCTGCAATTCGAAACCTTAAATTCATTGATCTTCCGGCCGTCCGCTAAAATAAAATCCGCCGTGAACGATCCCGTTTTAAGAACACTTTTCATCACGTGATGATTGGTGATGAGCACACCTTCGCGCCCGACAAAAAATCCAGTGCCGGTGCCGATAGGAATATGCTGCTGGCGGATAACGATTTTGACGACTGCGTCTTTGTAGCGCTTAAAGAGTTCTTCGGCCGTAAAACTACGACTGCCTGCTTCGGCGCGGTAGCCAACTAGAATGAATAAAATGAATAGCGCAAGCGAGCGATGATGCATCACCAACTGATCGGAAATTTGGGCCTTCTTTTGAAGTCTTAACTTGCCCAGACGGGTATAAATCTGATTAATAAGACGCATGTCGAGCTGTGCATGTAAAAGCGGAAAAAATCTAGAATCTTGTTGTGGCCCATATTTGAGCGGTAAAAAGACTGCACCAACGGCGGAAGCCTTGATGCGCTCACGTTATACTGCATATGCGACTGGTAACATCGACTACGTCGAGAAAACTACGGCGCCAGAAGCGTTAAAAGAATTCGATCGCGAGGCGAGCGAGGAATGGGCGAAGCGTTCTGATTGGACTGGACTTGAAGTCGTGTCCACGACAAAGGGCCAGGAAAAAGACAACGAGGGAACCGTTGAGTTTATCGCTCATTACACGCTTGAAGGTAAATCCGTTCCGCATCACGAAGTCAGCGACTTTCGAAAAGACGGTGGTGAATGGGTGTTCGTTGACGGCCGAGTTGTTCGCGACCCAGTCCGTAATGAAGGACCAAAAGTGGGCCGCAATGATCCCTGCACTTGTGGCAGCGGCAAAAAGTATAAGAAGTGCTGCGGAGCCGCAGCTTAAAGTCTCTTGTAAAAATCGCGAATCAGATTCTCTTTAGCTTTGCATCTTTGCTTGCCGTAGCAAAGTTTGAAGGTCTTCTTTAATTTCTCACCATCATAAATTCTCACTTCATACGGCCTATGCAAAATTTGCGAATGAACATAAGTTGCAAACGTTTCTGCAAAATCGTCGAACGGATTTGTCGTCGCATACAAAGTGACGAACGGTGAGTGCTCAAGACCGGAATAGATTTTTAAGATTTCGGAATTAGCAGTTTTTCTGTCGTCAGAAGCATAATATCGGACCTTCGGTAACGGATACCCTTGAAATTTTTCTTCGCGCGCGAGATCACCGTCTTTGCTTTTCCAACCGATTGCCGTGAACGGAAAATCTGTAATGTTCACATGCGTATCGCGGTCCCAACTGGGATGAAGGTTTTCGCCGATCGCCAAGATGTGCGCAATTTCATGAAGAAGAATGAACTGAAGTGCGGAATGAAGATTGTCGTCGTCTGGATCGGCAATATGTGTGGCGATTTTAATTTCGCCGTCTTGAAAGGGAGATTGGTCTTTCCAGCTCGCCCACGCATTTGCAGGGCGCCAGAGAACTTTGGCATCTAACGCCAAGAACCCTGCGACTTCAGATGAGTCTGGTCCATCTACGTAAATACTGTTGGCAATCGCGCTCCCACCCAAATTCTCAACGATGAAAATTGCCGCAAGTTTTTTCTCAAGACGTCTTTGAATTTTTGTGGGAAGCGAGCGTATCGCTTTGGCTATTGGCTTTGCGAACGATGGATCGTTGACTGCGGTCGGAACTTCACTAAAACCTTGGCGAAAATTATCGGCCCGCAGGTAATTGAGGACTTCCTCCGGTGGAGCGCCAATTCGACCCGAAAGAGGCTCTTTGAAGTGCGACTTCCAATACTCCGTTTGCCGAACCGAAAGTCGTTCAAGCGCCTTCGGATCATCGTTGAGACTTTGG
>JANOUF010000009.1:0-5523 GCA_031416685.1 Bdellovibrionales bacterium | reverse complement strand
CGATCCTACAACCGGCCCGCCAACCGTCTATATATGGGAGGTTTAGCCTATCCCAAGCCGATACATCTCACTCTGATTTTGACACTGGGATGGCCTTTGTTATCTTTAAGCCTATGAACTTAGTCTTCCAGCAATTGTTTGATCCTCAGAGCTCCACCTATACCTATCTCCTCGCGGACGGCGTCTCGAAGGAAGCCGTGATCATTGATCCAGTCTTGGAGACTGTCGAACGGGATCTCAATCTGATTCGGGAACTTGGTCTCAATCTAAAATACGTGCTCGATACGCATATCCACGCTGACCACGTGACCGCTAGTGGCGAACTCCGAAAACAAACCAATGCTAAGATCGCCGTCAGTAAGAACGCGAACATTTCATGCGCAGACCTTAAGCTCGGCGATGACGACGAAGTAACGTTTGGTCCTTTCAAAATTCGCACGCTTGAAACTCCGGGTCATACGAACTGCTCAGTCAGCTATGTTTGTGAGGGCCGGGTGTTCACAGGCGACGCTCTATTAATACGAGGCTGCGGTAGGACTGACTTTCAGCAAGGCTCCGCAGAGAAGCTCTACGACTCTGTTACGCGAAAGCTTTTTAAGCTTCCGCTCGGAACGATTGTGTACCCAGGCCACGACTACAAAGGTTTTACTTCAAGCACGATCGCCATGGAGATGAAACACAACCCGCGACTCGGTCAGGGAAAATCCAAAGAAGAATTCAAAACTATTATGGCGAATCTTCAATTGGCTTATCCGAAAATGATCGACATCGCGGTACCTGCAAATCACGTCTGCGGGCTCACAAGTCAGCGGTAATTACGAAGATAAATCACTCTGAGTACCCGGGGAAATCGAGCGGCTTTCCATCGGACCATGAAACTTCGATTTCGTGGCCTGATGGGTCGCTGACGTACCATGAGCGCGAATGCGGATACTCCACTTCACCGTCGCCATAGAGAATTTTGATTTTATCTTCCTCAACTTGCTTGCGCCATGATTGAACATCTTGGATACGGATGCCGAAGTGGTACATGCGATGCCGCCCATGGGAATCTTGATCAGCCGGTAGATAGCTTTGATACTCGGTCATTGCGATCATTGAGTCGTCGCACGCTAAGATCGCCCATCTGCGGCCATTATACTTGATACCGCCCTCTACTGGCTTAAAGCCAAAATACTTACCGTAGAAAGCGATGCTTTTGTCCAGGTCGGTTACTGTTATATTCACATGATCAATTTTATTCATATTGTCCTCCTGTGATTCTTGTCGCACGCGGTGGACATTACGTTAACACTATGGTTATTATAATAACCGATGGTTACTGGACTGATCTCTGGCCTTAGCAAGGCCGCTGCAAATATCGCCTCAAACCTCACATCGATTCGTTCGGCGAAGGGGTTGTCGCAAGCAAAGCTTGCCGAAGTCTCTGGCGTGACGCGCGCATCGATTGCCCTACTTGAAACCGGTAGCTCCAACCCTACGCTTGAAATATTAATGAAACTCTCAAGTGCTTTGCAGGTCTCTATTGACGAGATGATTTCAAGTCCGCGAGCTGAGTGCCGCATAATTAAGGCCGATGATGTGCCGGTCGACCGTCGGTCTCGAAACGGCGTGCTCTTAAGAAAGCTTTTGCCTGACAAAATTCCTGCGACTGAGCTTGATGAGCTTACACTTGAGCCTGGCGGAGTTTTAACCGGATCGCCTCACATTCAAGGAACGCGCGAGTACTTCACTTGCTTGCGGGGTGAGGTTTTAGTTGGTGTGCTAGGGGAAACCTACCGTCTCGAAAAAGGCGACGTGCTTTCATTTCCCGGTGATAAGCCCCACTCGTATAAAAACGTAGGCCGCGGTCCAGCGCATGGGATCAGCGTTGTTCTCTTTGCATCAGAGTTTGCAAAACGTGTGTGATTCGATATAACGACTACTCGTTACCTTGTGCGTCGGTAGCTCAGTTGGATAGAGTTCCTGGCTTCGAACCAGGCGGTCGGAGGTTCGAGTCCTTCCCGACGCGATTTTAAAGAAGCTCACACATTTGTGTGGGCTTTTTTAGTTTTCACTCAGAGCGAAAAGTCTGCGGCACCTTCGCCGGCAGCATTGCCGTTTACCTCGACGGCGTAAGTGATCTTGGTCACCTTCGATACCATTGCGCTGACGCTACAATATTTTGTCATTGAGAGTTTCACTGCTTCCAACGCAAGCTTTGGATCGATCTCACCTTTAAGCTCAAAGGTGAGGTGCAAATCGTTAAAAACTTTCGGCTGCGTTTCGACGGCGGTAGCGTCAGGGAAAATTGAGAACGATTCGACAGTTTGCTTATACTTTTTAAGAAGCGAAATGACATCCATCCCTGAGCAGCCGCAGATCGCCATCAGCAACACTTGCTTCGGTGAGGCTGCAGAGTCGCTACCTAGTGGCGCAACTGTGTCCATGAGCATTTGGTGCTCGCCAGCGCTGCCTGTAAATTGAAGTCCGTTATTCCACTTTACTGCGACTTTCATTTTTTGATGCTCCCGGCTTTGAACCGCTTTCGCGGTGACTTTCCTCATTCATAGCGCAACAATTTGACCGCTGTAAGCCGCACCGCCGTGGGAGATATCATGATTGTCTCAGTTTTCGATTCACATACCTTTGATCGCGTTGCGCTTGACGAGGCGAACAAGGGCAAACACGAGCTTCGCTTTCTTCCAACTCGGTTGAGTCTAGCCACAGCTGATTTGGCGAAAGGTTCTGCTGCTATTTGCTGCTTTGTAAACGATTGCCTCAATGAGGCGGTTTTGACTCGGTTGAAAGAATTAGGTGTGAAGCTCGTTGCGCTTCGTTCGGCCGGTTTTAATCATGTGGATCTCACGGCTGCAAAAAAGAATGGCCTTAGAGTTACGCGCGTGCCGGAATACTCTCCATACGCTGTCGCCGAACACGCAGTTGCGCTACTCCTAGATTTCAATCGGAAAATCTCCAAGGCGCACAATCGAGTGAGAGACATGAATTTTTCTCTTGATGGTCTTGTTGGGTTTGATTTGCACGGCAAAACTGTTGGCGTAGTCGGCACAGGCAAAATTGGACAAGTGTTCGCGCAGATCATGCGTGGCTTTGGTTGCAACGTTCTTTGTTTTGATCTTCAACCGAATGAGCAGTGGGCCAAGGACAACAAAGTTCAGTATTGCGATCTGAAAACGTTGTTTAAATCGAGCGACATCGTTTCGCTTCACATCCCTCTCAATGAAAAAACAAAACACATCATCAGTGAAGACGCGTTGTCGATGATGAAAAAAAGCGTCGTCCTCATTAACACTGGGCGAGGGGGCCTCATCGATTCGAAGGCTCTTATTAAAAGTTTGAAACAAAAGCGTATTGGCGGAGCCTGCCTCGATGTTTACGAAGAGGAAGAAGGTGTATTCTTTTGCGATCTCTCTGAAAGTGGCGTGAACGACGATACACTTGCGAGACTTCTCACGTTCCCCAATGTGAGCATCACTGCTCATCAGGCGTTCCTCACTCACGAAGCTTTAAAAAACATCGCTGAGACAACCCTAAGCAGCATTACGACCTTTGAGAAGGGTGCCTCACTCTTGCCCGCCGTAACACTTTGCTAAAGCATAAGGTTGGCACCTTGCGCATTTAGGTGTCTCACTCGCGAGAAAAATTTTTTTCCACGCGTCTCAGAATTAAAATCGTTTGCCTGGTTCAGTACTTGAGATGTCTCACTCCGAGAGTGCCCCTGAGACATCTCAAATTCACTCTTACGCTCAATGAAAATCTGCCGATCAAGAGAATGTCCGGCGCTGCGAATCCTTAAGCTCTCAAAAAATGGGGAGGTAGGCCAGCGGTAAGAGGTTCGAAACTCGTCGCGGACAAAAACAATAAAGGGGGACGTGTGTTGAATGGCCAAATATATCCGTTGCTAGAACTTCTCTTGAACAACGAGCGAGGGCCACCCTAAACACTAGAATCTCGTAAATTTATTTAATTTGGTTAAGAGCGCTAGACATGGGGTCTGGCGCTTTTTTTTGGCACTTACTTATTCTACTGCTGAACGCACTGCTTAACTCGGCCCTTTGAGGCCCCAGCTGGCTGCGGTGTTGGTGAAATTCTTTTGAACGTAGCACTGCCAATTAAACGCGTTGCGTACGCCGTCACACGCATCTTGTCGGGACCCTTTGATCTAACAAAAATATTGCGCGTCTCAGGGCACGCGGGCTTGTGGACCGCAATACGAAGCATAAGCTGACGATCCGTATTGAGTTGCGAGCACAACGAAGCTTTTGCTGGCAAGTCGTCGCCGTTTTGAACGTAGAATCCATTTTGATCGGCGTTGAATGAAATGATGTCGCTCTTAAATGGAATTCCGCTGAGCCGCCAAGTTCCCACGACGCTATTCAAGCCACCGAATGTATGGAGTGCAGCCGAGACTGTTTTGTGAGTCGCAAGTTCTGCAGGCGTCGCTGCACAATTTGCCTGATTGTGGTCAGGTGACGTGAAGACCGCGATGTCAGTCGCTGAGGCTTTTACGCTAACAAATAGAGATGCGAGAACGATTAATGTTTTCATAGTGCTTGCTGTATCGCAGACCAAGGTCATAGAGGGGAAAAGGTACTGCAATTGAAAAAAAACCACCTTCTAAGAGAGTACATTTTTCCTTGTCAGAAGGCTTCACTTTTTTTGGTTCTACCAAGGAACTAGGTCTGCGAGACCCGCAAGCAATACCAAGCCTTTCGATTGATAAAAAAAGCCCCAGCATTTCTGCTAGGGCCACTGAATCTAAAGTAATCGAGATTGTTTAAAGTTGGTTGCAGGACGAGTGCCCTGTTCCGTTAATCGCACATTCGCAACGGTCATGGCAAACAGCCCCAGCACCACTCCAACCACCGTCAGAACCGGTTGCATTGCAGTACTCATTATAGGAAGTTCCGCAATATTGGTTATAGCAAGTTGTCGCGTTGTTAGTCGCGATGGCTGAGTCGGTATCGTTTGAGCCCATGCAAACATCTAAGCGAGCTACGATCGAAACTTCGCGGCCATTGTTTCCTGTACGATTTGTTGTATTAGCAAAGCCCCAGTAAGGACCTGAGTTTGGCGCGAATGCGTCAGCTATACCTTCTTTGTTGAGTGATTGAATCGACTCAACAACCGGCGCTTTTTCTGTGCCGCCTGTAAGGCAGATTGAATTTACATCGACGCAGCAGATCCCGCCAGAAGGTGACCAGCCCTTTAATTCGTATGGCATGGTACATGAAAATCCGCCCTCCAAGGTACAGTTGCCAGCAGCAGCATAATCTGCACACGAACAGTACGTCGTCGCAGTTTCGTTGTACACGCGACCGGTGGTCCCCGAATCCGCATTTACAGTTGATGAACAACTATCAAAGATATAACCGTTTGCTTGAGCGTAATTTGCCCAGCCAAGTAAAGTCGTGGCGACCATCGCCAATGCAAAATTCTTCATGAATCCCCCAGAAATTGGTTGTTGTTGTTGTTGTTGTTGTTGTTGTTGTTGTTGTTGTTGTTGTTGTTGTTGTTGTTGTT
>JANOUF010000008.1:0-2886 GCA_031416685.1 Bdellovibrionales bacterium | reverse complement strand
CAGAATAATGTGCTGGTTCTGCATGCGCTCGCGGAGCTTCAAAGCCGTGTGGTTTTTCGTGCGGTCGCGAGTATTGCGCCTGCTCTGAACGTCTGCTTTTAATAAAGATAAATCCAAACACAAGAGATGAAAGTAGAATCGCAACCGCGACAGGCCATGTGTTCGGAAGGTTACCGATAGGCTGCGCAGACTTTCCAGCTGCAGCAGCTGACCCAGCGGGAGCAGGCGGGTTTACCACTTGCACGCGCACTCGCCATTGATCAACCATATCAACAACCTTGAGCGAGATGTCGTTGAACAAAGCAACTTTCTCTTCAGGGATGTGATCGTAAGCAATAAGTTTTACGTTGATCCAACCAATATTATTGATTAGGTCGGTCTTGAGTTCAGCTTGGCTCACGCCCGGGGCAACAACTCCGTACTTATCAAGCTCGATTTCATTGTTAGCCGTTTTGCGACGGTTACCTTTATAGATTTTGTAGTTCACAGACACGCTTAAGTCGTAGCGCGCCTCTTGAAAGAGGGGGCCAATTGCTGCGCGAACTCGCGCTTGAAGGTTTTGCTCCATCACTAGCTTTTGGAAATCAAGCGAGTTCGTATCCTTCTGCGCGAGGATAGTATCTTCGTCCAACCCGAACGCCGGGCTGGAAGCGAGAACTAGAATTGAGAGCGCAAGCAGAAGGCGTTTCATATCTTATTGTCCCTGAGGACTCTCCGGTGCAGTTACGTTTGCTGGTTCACGATTACGATCGATATTAAATTTCTTTTCAAGCATGTCACGCATACGAAGTGCTTCCGCGTTGCGTGGGTTGTAGCGAACCGACAAGCGGTAAGCATCAAGCGCATCTGGATATTTCTTTAATAAGTAGTAGATTCCGCCCTGCATCTCGTAAGTAATCGAAATTTGCGGAGCTTCTTTTTCCAACTGCTTAAGCTTTGTCATCGCTTCGTCATAGCGGCCGACTTTAACCAGGCGCTGACATTCGAACATAGTTTCAATGATGGCATTGATACGCTGAAGATCTTCAAGACCAACTTGTGGGACCATTTCTTGATTGATGACTAAATCTTGCGAAGAAAGCTCTGTCACAAGGGTAGAGCTGGTCTGATAACCTTCTTTGCGGAACTCAATGATAATTGGTCCCGAACCCGCGTACTGTTTTTCTATATCAGTGCCTGTTACTTGCAGTGGCGTTTCGCCCAAATTTTCAAATCTGCCTGTTCCCAACGGCTTAGCGTAAACTTTTGCACCTTGTGGGTTCGTAAACAGACTCAATCGAGTTGTCGCACAGCCACTCAGCATACCGCCTAATACAAAGACGAGTGCGATTGACATGAAAGCTTTGCCTGATTGATTTGCGCAAAAATGTTTCATAAATTTATTCCTCGTATGCTATTTCGGGACACAAAATAAAAATCTTAACGATCGTTGGCGTTAACTGGACCTTGATCCCGTAAAGTTGTGGTTTAAAACCTTTTGATACCGACCTTTGTCTGCGGCACCAACGAATGAATCTACTCGATCCACGGTTTACCTTCGTTTAAACCGTCATGCTGTCTTATCTATATTCCGTTAAGGTACTTATGCTCTTGTTTCCGTTGGGATTAAAAGCACGTACCAAACAATTTCCTGTCGTTACGGTGTTAATCACTCTAGCGACTGTCGTGCTTTCGGTTCCACACTTTCACAAGCTTCAGCAATATCAAAAAAATTATCTTGAGAGCCTAAGAGACGCTTATCAAGCGCGCGCTGAACTCCTGCTAGAATCTTGCTCGCAGACTTCCTTAACTTCGGAGGAGTGCGATTTTCTAAAGGAAAACCTTTCTACCGAGAAACCCGCTAGCGTCATGAGCGAAGTATCGCGCCTTAAGCAAAAATCGGTTGAGCGCTTCGGTAAAGATGGAAAACAAAAGCATAACAACATCAATGCCTACCTCAATGACGACAAGAAGTGGGACAAGCTAGAACAAGACTTTGACGGAAATCCTGCGTTTCTTGCTTTTCAAGAAGCTAAGTCACGTTACGAAGCTGAATTCGTAGCAGCCCAAGGCAAATATAATTTGCTAAGCCAAGGCAACATCAACTTGAAGTCCGTGTTTCTTGCGCAGTGGACGCACGGCGGGTGGATGCACTTACTCGGTAACATGATCTTTTTCATTCTTATCGCAATTCCCGTTGAGCAACGTCTTGGCTCTATGTTCTTTGCAATGCTCTATATCCTGGGCGGAACGATCGGTCTGGGGCTTCAGGTTTTTGCCTACGACAACCCGGCAAAATACTTAGTTGGCGCATCTGCAAACGTATCTGCAGTTGCAGGCGCGTTCTTAATCCTGTTTCGAACGCTTGAAATGCGCATCTGGTTCTCTGCCTTCATGCTCTACAATCGCATCGTTTATATTCCAACGATCGTATTCATCCCATTCTTCGTTGTGTTGAGCGACGTCACAGGAGCAGTTTCAAAGAGTAACGGCATTGCACACGTAGCGCATCTTGCGGGCTTCGCTGTAGGCGTATTACTCGCTTGGTGGCACACGAAGCAAAAGCCTCTTGAGCGGGGTTTTGCTTTTCATTTTGAATTTGATCTCGCGCAAAAAGCTAAAACGGCGAGTGAGCCGATTGCGAAACTCCAAGCTCTTTGGGAGCTCCTGTTTTATCACGCCGACAATATCGCCGCCCAATGCGAGGCCGTAGAAACTGTACTTAATTTGCCAACACGAAATTGGGAAAATCTCCCGAAGCCAGCAGTCCGCGTTCTAAAAAAACATTTTGGACCAGCGTTCAGACATTATCTGCAAAAAAATGATCTCGACGAACTCTTCCATCTGATGATGAGAGTGCCGCAAGACTGGCCGTTGAAAGCCCTCACGCAAAAAATAAATCCGTCG
>JANOUF010000007.1:0-24235 GCA_031416685.1 Bdellovibrionales bacterium | reverse complement strand
TCGAAATGCCTTGCGGACGCACGCTTAGGAACTGAGTAGGCCCGAGATCAAAAACAATCGGATCGAGCTTCCGCTTGATGATGACGTTCTCTTGCTCGGTTGCACTTGCTAGTACGATTCTTTGCTTCATTAATTTGAGCATTTTTAATCCCTCGTTTTCTGGATGTGTGCCTTGCGCTTAAGGCGCTCGCCTGCTTCGCAGAGCCACACATCTTTATCTATCGGCTAGACTTGACCTTGGTTTAACTGGACGGAGGTCAAGATTCATTGGCATGGATATTCAAAGGCAAGGTCGGGAACAAAACCAATGCAACTGGGCTATCAAAAAGATCAACAAAAAAGGGCTCTTTAGAGCCCTTCAGTTTTAACATTGTGTCGAAGTTCTAACGCCTTAGCGCTTCTCTACGGGAGCCCAATTTAGGCCCTCACGGCCCGCCCATTTACCGCGCGGACGGTAGATACGATTGTTCGTCCACTGCTCAAACGCATGCGCAAGCCAGCCCGAAATACGAGACGCTGCAAAGATCGGAGTGTAAATGTCGATCGGAATACCCATCGAGTAATACACAGTCGCCGAGTAGAAATCGACGTTTGGCAAAAGTCCCTTTTCGTTTTGCATCGTCTCGTCAATCAAGTCAGACATTTGGTACCAGTGAGGTTGGCCGACTTTTTTCGTGAGCTGCTCGCTCATCTGACGAAGAATTTTTGCGCGAGGGTCACCGTTTTTATAAACGCGATGACCGAAGCCCATCACTTTTTGCTTATTCTCGAGAGCCTCTTTTACCCATGTGCGAGCGCGATCCATTGTGCCGATATCTTTAAGCATCAACATCACTTGCTCGTTCGCTCCACCGTGAAGTGGACCTTTGAGTGCGCTGATCGCACTTACGACTGCTGAGTATACATCTGAAAGCGACGACGCCGTCACACGCATTGCGAACGCAGAACAGTTCAACTCGTGATCAGCATGAAGAATGAGGCATGTATCGAAAGTCTTTACGATCTCAGCATCCGGCTCTTTGCCGGTTAGAGTGTAGAAGAAATTCCACGCGATAGACTTCGAAGGATTCGGCTGAATGATCTCTTTCCCGTTACGAATGCGATCAAAGGCCGTTACGAGCTGACCCATTTTTGCCGTGAGACGAACTGCTTTGCGATAGTTTGCATCGCCGGAATCATCTTGCGCTTCTTTATCCCACACACCCAACATCGAAGCGGCTGTTCTCAGCCACGCCATAGGGTGAACACCTTTTGTGGGAATTTGTGTTAGCGCTTTTACAAGCGATGGATCAAGAGCCAGCTCAGCTCCGATATCTTTTTTAAGTTTTTCAAGTTCATCTTTTTTCGGCAGACGATCGTTCCAAAGTAAGAAGATCGTTTCTTCAAACGTCGAATTCGCCGCGAGATCTTCGATCGTGTAGCCACGATAGTTAAGAGTCGCGCCGACGATGTACGAAATCTTTGTCGTACACGCAACGACACCCTCTAAACCGCGATCAACTGCGCCTTCGTATACTTCTGCCATGGAAGTGTCCTTTCGGAGGCGGCCCAAAAAAGTTCGGTGCCGCCGGGCATTTCAAAAAAGAAAACTGACTCTTCATTAGACCCTTCAGCAGGAACGTAGGCAAGCGACGGAACGGCGAATCAGCCCCTTAGTCAGTCGGGAGACTTCGCGAGTTTCAAGACTCGATCTTTGACCTCGGTTACGAGGACAGTGACATCGCCTGGAAGATCCTTCCCTTGGGCGAATTTTTCGATCTGATATAAGATTTCGTTTCTTAAATCGTGAACGCTAGACTTTGGCGCTCCGAGAACGGTTTTGAAGAGGCGTTCTTCTCCGAACATTTCGCCTTTTTGATTCTGCGCCTTCAATGCGCCCTCGCTACATATGATCATTCGGTCACGAGCATTTAACGCGACTTTTGCACTCTTCAGTTCACCTTTAAAATCTTTGCGAAAAGCTTCTGTGCGAAGATCGAGTTTCTGCAGTTTGTTACTTTCGTGGCTAAGCAAAAGCGCGACCATTTGCCCTGCGCATGCGTAGGACATATCGAAACTCCGGCGATCGATGACAGCGTAGAACACATTGGCCTGGTCGTTCGTGTGAATGTTCGGAACAAGTTCTTTACCCATGAGCTCAAGAATTTTTTCCGGTGCCGCACCTTTTCGCGCCTCAAGCTGCCCCGTCATTTTTAGAAGTACCGAGAGAAAAAGCGCTGACATGCTATAGCCAGAACTACTTGCGACCACGATCCCAAACCGAAACTTATCTTCGTGCTCAAAGATGTCGAAGTAATCCCCGCCCGAAACAGGACTCGGAACAAACTTCGTACTGAATTCAAAACCAGGAATGTTAGGAAACTCTGTCGGCACGAGAGCCTTTTGGATCATCCCAGCCATTTTCAGTTCCTGGCTAATCTGCTGAATAAATCGTTCGAGTTGGGAGTTGGCCTTTGCTAGCTCTTCGCGGAACAACGCAAGATCTCGAGTTCGTTCGCTTAATTCAGTTTCCAATTCGCGAATGCGAGCTTGAAGAACTTTAGGATCCTGCTGATCGGCCATACTGACATATTGCACCGCGAATCCGATCTTGCAACTCCTTACAGCGCAAGCTATTCGGATGTTGTCTTGAGATATAGGGGGTTTATCTCTTGCACGGCGCAGCATTTTCCGACTTACATTTACATCGCATGATCAAAGAGGTCAGCGCGATTAGTGCGCAGCTCGATCCGGGCATTGGCGCAGACTGGATGCTCAAGCGCGTGCAGTTTATGGCCTATGAGTTGCGAACTCACACGCCTTTCGAAGCGACTCCCTTCGAGTTGTGCGAAATCTTGAACGATTATTTCTTCACGCAAAAAGGCTTCAAAGCGATCCCGAAAATTCATGAAGCAAAAGATCCGCTTACGTGTTTGCTTTTGCAGCGTGTGCTCTCGACTCGCTCGGGTTCGCCCGCAGTCTTGTCGCTAATCTATTCTTTTCTGGCGACACAAATTGGTTTGAGACTTGAGTTTGTCGATCTTCGACCGACATGTTTTTTGAAATTTGTTGTCAGCGGAGTTTCCCATTACGTGGATATGAGCGGCGAAGGCCGCATGCTTTCAAGCGACGATCTACTCGAATCGTTGCATTCGCGTTTTCACTTGAAAGCGATTCCTGCAGAAGCGCTTCTAGAGCCCGTTTCAATGGAACGATTCTTAAGCGAATATCTAACGTCATTGAAATCTGAATACGTCCGCCGCACAAATCTCGAAAGCCTTCTCCTAATTCAAAACGCGCTGATGGCACTTCAACCTTCGTCGCTGCAGTTGTTGGCTGAGCGAGCACTTTTGTATCGCCGCCTTGGACACTTCAAACAAGCGCTTGCAGATCTGAAGCGCTACTTCTCATTTCATGATAAAGAAACTGCGCCCGTCGAAGTCTTAAGCGTGTTCAACGAGCTCACAGAACTCGTTGAACGTCAGAAAACAACAGTTCAACTCATCGACTAATCTTTAGGAAATCATATGAAAGTTATACTTCTTCTTTTCCTAATCGCGTTCGTGTCTGGCTGCACAAAAAAAGAACCGGAAACGCCAGCTATCGAAGTTCCTCAAATTAGCGTATCTGAAATTGCACCAACGGCTACTCCCACTCCGGACCCACTCGAGATTAAGTGCAACGAACGATGGGCAAAAGCACGCGCTGCCTTTGAAAAATTTGAAGAAACAAAATCTATCGCAAACTTCAAATTACTCGTAGACGCAATTCCGAAGCCGCCAGAAGACAAACCAGAGGAACAAGCCAAACTTTGCGAAAATTCAAATGTCGTAACTGAACCCATTGATGGAAAAATGAACGAGCTATTTGAGCAAGCCGGCGGCGTTTTTAATTTCACAGTATTTCTCGCTCGTGTGCAGCACGCAGCCGACGGCGCAATTGGCGAAGGAATTTGTGCCGAAGGTCCGAGCCTTTTACAGAAAGACGCTCCAGGATTTGTTCGCGCTCTACAGCAAGAACGTAGTGTTGCTCGTGACGTCGATTGTATGGTTCGCGACTCGACAGAATTCTTGGATATGACTGATGCCCAGATTCGAAAGGGCCTTGAGAAACGAATCGAACTTCTTAAGAAAGTAAAAGACCCAAAGCTCACTGACTACCGCGACGACCTCATCGGACGCATCCGCACCGAACTGAAAACACTGTAACTGCTCACCGCTCACACTAACTGCTCACGGCTCACGGCTTACTGATCTTGTACATATCGTAACGGAGCGTTTTCCCCTCAAAAGAATGAGTCGGCTCACCAAGTGGCTCCGCTTCACTCGGCCGCTTTACCACTACTCGTTCGCTTGCAGAGCGAAGTGCAGTTTCGAACAAAGCGTTTGCATCGAGGTCTGCCCCAAGCAGCTTTCTAAAGATTTGCATTTCCTTTTTGGGAAGTGCGGATCGCTCATCCATATCGGGAAACATCGGATCGACGTAAATAACCTGTGGCTTTTCGTTGAGTGCCTTCATGAAATCGATCGCATTCGCTTGAACGAACTGAAGATAGTCGTCAATCCATGGACCGATTTCTTTATCTTCTCTTGCTCGTCTCAAACCATCTTGCAGAAGCTCGAAAATTACTGGTGAACGTTCGATTGCTGTCACTTTGCAGTCAAGGCATGCAAGAAAGAATGAATCTACACCCATGCCTGCGGTCGCATCTAAAACAGTTAGGCCGCCTCGTGCGGTTACGCCAATAGCTTTAGCAAAAACTTGTGTTTTTGAAAGTCCATGCTTGCGCCGATACGTGAGAGTGTCCGAGAGAAAATCGACGATTAATGGTTTAACTTTGGGCTGACTTAAATCGCGAAGCTGAAGGTGATCTTGCTCAAACTCGAGCGCAAAACCTTTAGGGATTGGAGCGCTACCAATATGAACGGGCCATTGATATTTTTCAGCAAGAGCTTCAAGCACCTTGCGACTCTCTAGACCTGTAACTCTAAGGACGATCGAAAGCTCCTCAATCACGGCGAGGAAGGTCCGAAAAGATAAGGGGAAGAAAAAATCGCAACTGAAAGTGCGACGGTCGTGATGACGTGCGCACGAAGTCCTGCTTTTCGTATTTCGCTAAGACTAGAGGAAAGTGGAGATGGTGCATTTCGTAAGCGTTTCACAATTGGAAAAAGTGCGGCCCAGTGAACGACTAGCACCAAAATAAAATATCCGTCAGTATTTACGGCCCAGTCAAAAAACAAAATCGAAAGACTTGATAGGGCCGCAAGTATTAAAACAAGCTTCTTGGATTTATCAAATCCCATCCGCGTAGCTAATGTGCGCGCCTCAGCTTGGCTGTCCACCATTATGTTCTCAAGATTTTTGAGATGATAGTAAATCACCGTCGAAAAACCAAAGACACAACCGAGAACCATACTTTGCCATCGAAACTCTCCGACGAGCGCCCAAACTAAACCAGAAGTCAGCAGCGGCCCCGACAATAGAAACGTCGTGATCTCACCGAGTCCGCGATATTTCAGTCGCGCTGTTTGTGATGAAAATCCCCAAGCGATGAGGAGCGCAAACACGGCAGCGGTAAGAAGAAGAACGGGTCTTTGTAGAATGATCGGCAGTCCCAATAAAACCGCGAAACCAAGAAGCCCGAGACCGGCCTGGTACATCGTACGAGCGCGTATCCATCCGTTTTGAATAGCCTGGCTTCCGCTTCTCTGATTTAGGCGATCAATTCCTCTGCGATGATCGAAATAGTCATCTAAAAAATTCATACCAATATGGAAACATGCAATCGCAAGCAAACAAACTGCAACAAGTCGTGAATCTAAAACATAAACTGTATTCGAAAAAATTGTCGCAGCAATTGCCGGACCAATTGACAATGCTGCCGAGTAAGGTCGCGCCATAGTGAGAAGTACTTTAAAAAAGGAAGGCACTTCTACTTCGGATACTGGCACAATTTCGAACGTAACCTCTTCCCGGGAAGTTGCGACGTTCATTGATTGTTTCGGAAGCGCGACGTAGCTATCAGAGAATGTACCGTCGAGGTATTTTAGGAAGTCAGGATGTTGGCGCGAGAGCGTAACAAATCGTTCCATCACTTCTTACGCCAGTAGAGCTGTTTTGGAAGTGGGAGAAGTTCCTGAACCAAACCCTTTTGTGATTCATTCAAGAATCCGTTCAAGCGCTGAGTTTGATGTTGGTAGAGTTCAATCATCGCACTGTTAATTCGATCAAACTCAGAAAGCTTTGCTTCAAAGTTTGCTTCTCCAACCACAGATTTCAACTCGCCAAGGCTTTGGCTTTTTAGGAAACGCTCTTTTTGCTCAGCCGACATGTCGCGGGTGAGAAATACACCGAATGAATTCAAATATCCTGATTTCAAATCACCAAGAACTGCTTTGCCCTCTGAGTTTCTTATATCAAAATCAAGCAAATCATCGCTGCGCTGGAATAGCAGACCTAAAAGCGTGCCCATTTCCTCAAGGAGATCGTGCAATTCTTTTTCATAGCGCTCAAGCGCAAGGAAGGGTGAACGTAAACACCATTTAAAAAGAGAGCCGGTTTTTAAATTATGCACACGATCAAGTTGCTCGAGTGTAATGTTCCAGTCGCGAACGAGCGAGTCTTGGATCCATTCACCTTCGAGTAAATCCGAAATCACTTCTGCAGTATACTGGATGAGTTTTATGTTTCCGTGGTTGGAAAGGTTCACCATCACGCGTGCGAGCAAATAGTCGCCGGCTAGGACCGCATACTCAGGCGTATACTTCGTCCATGCTGCTGGTTTATTGCGACGTAAGTGAGAACGATCAACGAGATCATCGTGAAGAAGTGAAGCGTTGTGAATGAATTCAATCGTCTGAGCGAGCAAATCGACCGGGCGTTCACCGAGACCTAGGTGCCCGGAGACTTTCTGAATCAAATAGGCTCGAAAACCTTTGCCGCCTGCAAACAGGTCATCATAAAGCGCGTTAAGCTTTGGCAAGTAGGACGGAAAGTCTCGAGGATCAAAGATCTTAATTTTCTTCATCAAATCTGCACCTTGCGGGATGCAGATTACCTTGCGGAAGCCGCTTGCTGTCAAGGCACGGGTTCTTTATCCTAGGGAGCAGGCTTGAATGCCTGCGGGCATTTTTTGAAACTGGAGGCATATGCTCGAGACCGTAAAAAGCATGTATCAGTTCCTGAAGGACGTCGCCAACGACGAGCGTATCCCGCAGCGAGATAAGACCATTTTGCTTGGGCTTCTTGCTCTCTTGATCTCGCCTTTTGACATCATCCCCGATTGGATCCCGATTCTCGGTCAACTGGACGATATCGTTATCTTAGCTCTTATCGCCGATTACTTTTTTAACAAACTCGATGATGAAGTCCTTCTCGCGCACTGGCCATGGGGCATGAAGCGGTTTATTGCCTTAAAGAAATACGCGCGCATGATCGCTTGGATAACGCCTGACAAACTCAAAGATAAAGTTTGGTCGTATCGAGCTTCGCCTTACACTTGATTGTTTGATATTTAGCGAACGCTGAATGGCGTCGATTTCTCGTTAAGTATTTTCATGAGCTCGGCCCTCAATAATTTCCCGAGAGAAGACCGAGGGATAATCGAAACGTAACGAATATCTCGAATTCGCTCATACGGCAGCACCTGAGCGTTAAAAGCGTTTACTAACTCGCGCACACCTGACGGCTGCATCGAAGCGTCGCATACGAGCTGCACCACATGGCCCAAACGATCATCCGAAAAAGGTATTAACGCCAGATCTGGCAAGTCAGCGCGCTTTGAGCGCAACTCTTCGAGCTTCTGATTTAGGCGCTCTAAATCAACACTCTCTCCGCCAATTTTAATAAAATCGGAGCTACGGCCATGAATGACCAACTGGTCATCTTTCAATTCAACTTTGTCTTCTGTTTTAAACCAGCCATCAACTTTTGGATCGGCAAACCCGCTGCGCGTTTGATTCATTAAACCGATTCCACCGGGAACCCTTAGGTAACCTTCAAGCAGCGCTTTGCTTTTTAGTTCCAGTAACCCATTTGAAGAAACGCGCGATTCAATGTGACTTAAAATTGTTGGGCGCGGCATCTCAGTAGGAACTCGACGAAGTGTCTCGATATTTGTTGTTGCGATTTGCGACGCACATTCCGTCATCCCGTAGCTTGGAAGCAGTGGCCAACCTAGCTTTCGTCCCTCGAGATAAAGATGAGGAGAAAGTGCTGCACTACCAATGACCGCAGCACGCAAACTTTGCGGAGCCTGAACTTTTTCCTGCACAAGAGTGAAAACATGAGCAGGTACCAAAGATGTGAGAGTGGCTTTCGATGCGACAAGTTGCTCAACGAAATGGAACGCTTCCCAATGCCGTTCGCCAGTCAAAGTAACATCGTGAACTCCGGCGCCGTTAGCGAAGCTTCTCGCAAAAATTGCGAGACCACCTACGTGAAAATCCGGGAGTGTATTGAGCCAAACATCGCTCGGGCTCGCATCGAGGTGTTCATTGACTGCTTGAGCAGAAGCTAAAAACGCTGCACGAGAAAGTAGAACCAACCTCAACGCGCCACTCGTGCCTGATGTCGCAAGCCCAAGGATATCCAGCGAAAGTCTCTCTTGTGTGCGGCGCTCAAGTTCCGTTTGCCAAGCTTTCTCGTAGAGAGTTCGTTCCGTTTCCGGCATTCGAGGATTCAGTAGAAGAACCGGATTGGTTTCGCGCCAACCCACCGTGCCTTGGCTCATAGTGCTTTCCAGTTTTGCCGCTGCAAAAGATCGTTGAATCCGAAGCCGCGACCTTCAGGCGGAATCAAATTTGGTCCTCGGTTTTCAAGTAGCTCTGAAAACTCATTCGGCTCGTAAGCTGAAAGATGCGATAGCAATCCACATGTCGCCATTCGATCAGGGTATTTTGTATTTAGGAGCGCAGCGACCCATGCGGCCGATACCTGCCCGATCGGATGATCAAGATACGTCGTCACTGAAAATTTAACTTCACGCGCGCTTGGCTTGTTTGCGGACACGCTATTAACAAGATCAGCGATTCGCTCCGCATTTTGTACAGCTGGCTTGATAACAACATACTGAATGCTTTCGCCTTCAAGCGCCCGCTGAATTCGAACTTCATTGTCGGCCTCTAAATCAAGAGCAAGAGGCAAGCCACGACGTGAATACAATCCCGCCCAGGTTTCAACTGAGAAACGCGTCGGATCTTCGATGAACTCGATTCTCTTTTTAATTTGCGCAGGCAATCGATCAAGGTAATCGTCGGCCTCTTCAGGTGACAAGTTCGAGTTAAAATCTAAGCGGATTTGCAGACCTTCGGGCCAACCCGGAGCCATATGTTGGAAGATTTGAAGTTCTGCTTGAACGTTTCGTCCAACTTTTATTTTTACCGTGCGGAACCCGTCTTGAATCATGGCCTGAAGTCGATCAACTCCAGTAACAAAAATATCGGGAATGAAAAAGTGGCTCTCGGGAATTTTCACTTCACGAAATGCGCTTTCTCCTCGCGAACGATAGAGTGCATCTTTTTGCGCAAACCAAAGTGAGCGCTCTGCAAGTCGGGTTGGTCTGCCGCTGATGATTGAATCAAGGTGTTCCGATAGAGTTTCATCGCCAAGCTCAGGCCATGGATGGATGTCCGCAAACCCATCGCCTCGCTCAGTCTCGATGCGGATCAACGAGCCAGCGCGCACAGTTCCAGATGAACGATTGTTCAAACTACCGCGCGGTTGTAACTCATAAGGCGCAATCCACATTTTCATTTTAGCGCGAGTCCTATTGCTAAAAGCAGTCCGAACAGCAGATGTAATCCCGCGCTTTGGGCTAAGAATTTATTGAAAACCGGACCCGGCGAGTTGTTTTGAACGCCTCGATTGATGAGCATCGCGAGCGGCAATGCAAAAAGAGGAAGTGCGCCAGCCATTACAAATTGGTTTTGCAACCAGTAGAAGCCAACGAGGAATGGTACAAACGTGAGAAGTAGAATTTCAACTTTAGCGAACTCCGCACCAAAGCGGACCACCAAAGTTTTCTTTCCAACTTCCTTGTCTAACGGCGAATCACGAAAGTTGTTCACCGCAATCAGAACTGTTGCGAGCAATCCAATTTGCAATCCTGCGATCATGCTACTTCGAGCAACGAACCCCGTGTGTAAATAGAAAGTTCCCATAACCGCAACAAAGCCAAAGAAAACAACCACAAAAAGATCGCCGAGTCCCTTGTATGCGAGCGGAAAGGGTCCACCCGTGTAGGCATAACCACAAAAAACTGAAACAAGTCCGATCGCAACGATTGGCCAGCCGCCGTGGAGAACGAGAGGAATCCCGAGAACGATAGCCGTCATGAAACAAATGCCAGCTGCAGCCATCACTTGCTTATGGGTGAGCAGACCGCTTTGGGTTACGCGCTTTGGTCCCGTACGGCGATGATCGTCAGCGCCTTTTTTAAAATCGAGTGCGTCGTTTACGAAATTCGTACCGATTTGAATGAAGAGTGAGCTTGCGAGAGCGCAAACGGAAATCCACCAAAGAATTTGAAATCCCTCAGCTGCAACAAGTGCAGTTGCAACCATCACCGGAACCCACGCGGCCGTAAGAGTTTTCGGTCGCAGAGCCATCAACCAAGGAGAAATCCCAACTGCTTTGCTACTCATGGCATGCGCGGAAATTTACCGAAGTTCGGTTTACGCTTTTCAAGATAAGCGGTCTTACCTTCCTGACCCTCTTCGCTCATGTAATAAAGCAAAGTCGCATTGCCTGCTAAATCAAGAAGGCCGATCTGACCGTCGCAATCGGCATTGTGTGCCGCCTTCAAGAATCGAAGCGCCATCGGCGAATGCTGGAGCATCTCTCGGCACCACTGCAAAGTTTCTTCTTCGAGTTTGTTCAAAGGAACGACGTGATTGACTAGGCCCATGTCGAGCGCTTGCTGTGCATTGTATTGACGGCAAAGATACCAAATCTCACGCGCCTTCTTCTGGCCAACGATGCGAGATAAATAGCTCGAACCGAGTCCACCGTCGAACGATCCAACTTTTGGGCCTGTTTGACCGAATCGAGCGTTGTCGCCTGCAATCGAGAGATCGCAAACAACATGAAGTACATGACCACCACCGATTGCGTATCCCGCAACCATCGCGACGACTGGCTTAGGCATTGACCGAATAGTTTTCTGGACGTCGAGAATGTTGAGGCGAGGAATTTTATCTTCGCCAATATATCCACCAACACCGCGAACGCGTTGATCTCCGCCAGAACAGAACGCGGCATCGCCTTTTCCTGTCAAAATGATCACGCCAATTTCAGAATCATCGCGGCAGATGTTAAGTGCGTCTTGCATCTCTTGAACTGTTTTTGGGCGAAATGCATTTCGAACTTCTGGTCTACAGATCGTGAGTTTTGCGATTCCATCTGAAGTACGCTGAAGAGAAATGTCTTCGTACTTCTTCATGGTCGTCCACTTTTCGCCGCGTGCGAGTTTTGTGTCGATTAAATAATCGTGTTTTATTTTACGCGAGAAACCCTTTGTCGGGCCTTTTGCTTTTGGCCCTTGTGATTTCAGTGCAGCCTTCTTCGCAGAAAGTTTGGGCGCTGGCTTCTTGAGACCGGTGGTAACTGTTTGTTTTGGCATAGGGTTGATCTAGCAGAAAAGGCCTCCTCGGCCAAGTAGAAAGCCTTTTGAAGGCTTCCTCTCCTAATTCGCTAACTGCTAGATTTGCTTTAAGAAATTCTGAATGACATCAGAGAAACCCATGGGATTATCCCACGGCACTCGGTGGCCTGCCTGAGGGACCTCCGTAAACCGATGCGCTGGAGAGTCGATGAGATCCATCTGCAATTCACGATAGAGTTCACGAAAACGTCGATCCTCAGTACCTGAAATCCAAAGAGTCGGAACCGAAACGCTTGCTAGCTCTGCACGCAAATCTTGTTGGTTTGAAAGAGACCAAAGTTGCATTGCACGCGAAAGTAAAATGCGATCGAAGTCGACTTCCTGTCGCTCAATTACGATTGCCTCGGGCTTTTTTGCTGAGCTAAAAACGTCTTGCTCTCCCCAAGCTTTCAAAAGCGAAAGCCATGGCTCGGCTCGAATACGTTCAGCCCACTTTGCATCGTTGAGTCTTCGTTGCATCTTAAAATCATCGCTCATGAGGCCGGGATGCCCACCCACGATGATCGCTGCGGAAAAAAGATTTGGATTTTCAAGTAATGCATGAAGCGCTAGTCGCCCGCCCATGGAGTATCCGAGTAGAACGGGCTTCGTGCGATCTTCATCACCAAGGTTTTTCCATCCGCGCTCGATTCGCTCACAAAAAGTCCTCGCCCAAGTTCGTAAAGGGAAATCTTCAAGATTCGGTGGCGCTTGCGGTAGATCGGCATATAAATCCCACTTGCGAACAGTGTGCACTTTCATGGCAGTTTCATGAAAGATTCCATCAAAATGAAGCCAGTCCGAAGGAAGACCGAGAAATCCATGGAGCGCGATGATCATGGCGCGTTCCAAAACTCATCGTGCGAATCCCAAAATCGTTTCGTCGCTTCAGGATCGGGAAATATTTCGATTACAGTTGATTGATCGTGACTCCACTTCGCCGGGATCGATCCCCACGCTTCATAACCGAGCTTCCACATTTTTGCCCAACCCGAGAAATCAACTTGGTGGGCGTTTTCAAAGAGCGAACTTTTGAAAATACGAGAGAAAATCTGGCCGCCACGATTATTGATAATGATGAAGTTTGCTTTTGCGCCCAAATCTTTTAGCGCCCAGGGTGCAGTGAGATCATACATCGCAGTGAGATCACCAACGATTGCAAAACCTTCCGACTTTGGCTTAAGCATTCCAAGAAAAGTTGAGAGTTGCCCATCTATTCCATTCACGCCGCGATTGGCTTGCACCCATTGACGATTCTCATGATTTGCGGCTAGATCCCATTCTCGAATCGGCAAACTGTTACCGACGTAAACGAGAGCGTCTTTCGAAATAATTGAAGAGAGCGCCGCAACCATTGACGGTTCAGCTGTCGGCTCCTTCTTAAAAAGATTTCGTAAAATTCTCTGGCCTTCCTTATCGCGCGAAAAAAGAGCTGGAGAGTCGAAAATTAGCTGAGACTTTTTGAAATGTCCTGTCGCAAATTTTAGAACTGTCGAAAGATCTGCGGCTACATGTGTTCCGCGACTCAAACCAGCCAACGGAAGTGCGCTCATTGAAAAAACTTTTGTTTTGCAGGTGGGCTCATCAAGATCGCGCCAAATGCGAACCGTCGGCACACCACCGATTCGAAGTACCGAATCAATTTTCCCTTTCAATAATCCCCACGAAAGAATTCGATCGCCTGCTCGAAGTGCCTGTCCTGCGAGAGCAGAACTCTCTCTTAAGCCTGACGTCGACTCAAAATACGCAGGCATTTTTGTTACGATCAAAAACTCTTCAACGAGCGCGCGCTCTTCTTCCGAGTCGAGCGTTCCAACTACAGCGACTGGCGTTTTTGCATCTTGAATAAAGTTAATCAGCGACTCGACGGCCGAACGCATGTCTTTCGTTCCATGGTCGTAGGGAGCAGCAGCCAGCTCTTTACTGAGATCGAGTTTTTTTATTTCTCCGTCCAGAAGTGGCTCATCAAAACAAATATTTATGTGAAGCGGGAGTTTACGATCCCAAGCTTGCATAGCAATGTGCTCACCAGCTTCAACATCGATCTCACAACTAACGAAATTTTTGTAGAGGCCCGTTTGATCAATTGCCTGTGGCGCACCTGTTCCGCGAAGTCTTCGCGGACGATCAGCAGTCACAGCGATCAGCGGCACGCCTGTGTGAAACGCCTCGATGATCGACGGTAATAGTTCAGCGGCAGCAGTCCCCGATGTTGTGATGACAGCGACCGGTCTTCTTTCACGTCGAGCGCGTCCTAAAGCAAAAAAACCAGCGGATCGCTCTTCGAAGAAGGACATTTTTCGAAAGCCTTCGGTTTTTTCGAGCACCATCATCAGCGGACTATTTCGCGCGCCTGCACAAAACACGATGTCTCGAACACCGAGCGAATAAAGCTGGCGAAGCAAATTTTCAGAGGATTGATAGTTCACGCCCGATTTTTTCATAAACCCAATAAGCTCCGAACAGATTCGCGCTTAGCTTTCAACTCTTCCCACTCGGATTCAAGCCGGCTCTGCGGAACGATGCCACAGCCCGAACCAAGTTTCCAATGACGTCGGCTGTGATCTTTTATGTGATCTTTTAACTGATCGTGCCATTGAATATTTCGAATGGCTACGAGGCATTCTTCCACATCGAGATCCATGCGGAATCCAAATGGTGCGCCAAAACGCTCGCGCAAATCTGGCTTATCCCATGTTTTCATCCAATTGAGGCCTAGTTTTCGAGGAGAAACACCGAGTGCAGGAGTTGGGTGCAGAGATTGCGCAACTTCATCAAAGCCAACTTTTGCTTCCACTTCAATCGGCGTAAACAGGTGCGCGAGTGTTGGCAGCTGCAAAACTTTTGTTGAATCCAAAACTGGCTTTCCCCATTGAGAAAAGCGCTCACTCAAGTCGTCGACTACGAGTTGGTGCTCGAGCCGCTCTTTTGCATCGTTCAAAAACGCTTTTGTTTCAATCGCATTTAAAACGCCACGCCTTGTTCCTGCGAGCGCCATACTTTTTAAACGCGCACCACTTCGCTCAAACAAAACTTCTGGTGTTGCACCAAGAATTCCGCCTTCCTGGTTCCAAAATCCATAAACTCTCAGTTGCGAAGGCACTTGGAGTAGTTTCGTGATCAAGGGCAATATTGATGTGCGCTCACTTTCAGCTGTCGCAAAAACAACAGGGACAGCTTTCTTAGCTAAGCCTGAACAAAACGAGTCTTGAAGGTGCGAAAGTGTATCCGCAAACGCTTCGCGATCTGGTTCTTCCCAAGAAATCGGCGTCGGTGCGGGCGCTTGCGGGAGTTCAGCTAAAATTTGCGCGGGTTCAAGTACCGCCCATGAAGCCGTCGTAAGCCACGGCGTTTTCGTCTGTAAATAGAAATCAGGCGCAAAGAGGTTCGCGACGCCTGACTTTGCCCGACTTCCCCACTCCAGGGCCCCCCAGCCAACGGCCAAACGCCCATTGGCAAGCCCGAAAATCCATCCTGATTTTGCAAATTCGTCGGCTGCAAAGAGATTCGAAGTTTGACCGGCCGCCATGGGAGTCTGTATTGTTCTCCAGTTACAACAGTTTGGTAGAAGTTAACAGCGACTCGGGGCTGTGGCCTGAGCGCTCAGATTCCATACCGCGGTTAAGTGGTTTTTGGTAAGCTGGGATCCGATACCCAAACAAGAAAAATGGCTGGAACGAGCGTGAAGACGAAGACGGTCACAGTAAAATTCGGCAAAGGACAGGAAGTTCGCTTCGGCGGGCCCGAATTCGTTGTGCTCGCAGGTCCTTGCGCTGTTGAATCTCGCGACCAGTTCCTAGCTGCTGCCCAGGGCGTCAAGAAAGCCGGTGCCGCAATGCTTCGCGGTGGCATTCACAAGATGCGCACCAACCCAGAATCATTCCAAGGTCTTGGCAACGGTGCTTTCAGTTTCATTAATGATGTTAAGGCCCAAGTCGGAATGCCTTTCGTCAGCGAAGTAACTGACCCGCGCCAGATTGGCGACATGTCGGCAGTTGTCGATATGTTCCAAGTCGGCTCTCGCAACATGTACAACTACGCACTTCTAAAAGAGCTTGGCCAAACTCGTACACCGGTTTTGTTGAAGCGCGGTTTTTCTGCAACCGTTGAGGAATGGCTCAAAGCTGCCGACTACGTCGTAAAAGGTGGAAATGAAAACGTCGTTCTCTGCGAACGTGGAATTCGTTCTTTCGAAACAACAACTCGCAACACTCTTGATCTCAATTCGGTTGCCTATGTGAAGGCTCACACTCCATTCGCGGTCATCGTTGATCCTTCGCATGGAACGGGCCGACCTGAATTGATTAAGCCACTCTCACTTGCATCAGCTGCACTCGGCGCAGATGGCTTGATCATCGAAGTTCACCCAAATCCAAAAGAATCTTTGTCGGATGCATACCAAGCTTTGTCGTTCGAACAATTCGGCGACATCATGAATGACACGCAAAAGGTTCTCACCGCTCTCGGCCGCAAAGTGGCGAGCTACTAAAGATGCAATCGTATCAAGGTCCTAATCCAGAAAAAATTCGCAGCATGTTCAGTGAAATCGCTGGTCGTTATGATCTAGCGAACACAGTTCTCTCAGGAGGCATTCACCACTTGTGGAGAAAAGCACTCGTACGCTGGAGTTTTGCTCGTGAAGGACAAAGCGTACTCGATTGCGCGTCTGGAACAGGCGATCTCGCAATTGAATTTAAACGCGCAGTTGGCGAAGGCCGAGTCATAGGCACAGATTTCTGCGCAGAGATGCTCGAACCCGCTCCTGCCAAAGCGGAGCGCGAAGGTTTCGGAATTAAATTCGAAGTCGCAGACGTAACGAATCTTCCTTATTCAAATTCGACTTTTGATATTTCTAGTATTTCATTTGGTATCCGCAACGTCGGTGACCCAGTGAAAGCTTTGACTGAACTTGCTCGCGTGACCCGCTCCGGTGGCGCAGTGATGATTCTAGAGTTTGGCCAACCGCGTTTGCCGGTCTTCGCTCAAGCTTACAATTTTTATTCTAAAAAACTTTTGCCTAAGATCGGCGGCTGGGTAACTGGTAAACCGCAAGCCTACTCTTACTTGCAAAATTCTTCTGCCGAGTTCCCTTGCGGCGATGCTTTTAAGACGATGATGGAGTCGACAGGCCAGTACTCAAAAGTTGAGTGGCGTTCGGTGTCGCTCGGAATCGCTTATATGTACAAGGGTACTGTTCGCTAAAAAATATTTTAAATCGTTGCAACCTTTCGCTCCTCCACGCCCAATATGAAGAGATGGCGTCTGTAAATCCAAACTGGCAAACAACTGTAAACGAGCTAGGCCCGTGCCTTTACAGGTACTTTTTAGGATCATTCTCGGCCGCGCAAGCTTCTGACTTGGTTCAGGAGACGCTTATTCGCCTGGTGAAAAAGCACCGCTCTGGCGATTATCAAGAAGATCAGGGACCACTTAAAGCTTATGCATTTGGAATCGCACGCTACGTAAGACTTGAAGGTATAAAGGACGATCCTGGTTTTGACCTTGTTGACGATGAAAAAACGTTGGACGTAAGAGGTAGCGAGGCGCCCGATCACACTGATGCCATCAGCCACCTTCGCTGGGCAATTCGCCAACTCAAACCGTCTGAACAAGAAATAATTCTGTTAATGGTGGATAGCGAGCTTCAGCTAAACGAGATTAGTCAGTTGCTTGATATTCCTCTCGGAACAGTAAAGAGCCACGTGCACCGTGCTAAAGAAAATTTGCGCGCAATTATGGGAGATCAAAGATGATCGACAGAGACGATGAACTCGACAAACTTCTGAAGCCACTTAAATGCGCCCAACCATCTGATCTGCAAATGCAGAAATGGAAAAATGCAATTGATGCAGAAGCAAAGAAGCAGGTAGTGACTCTTGCGCGCTCAAAATATTTTGCGCAGATCGCTGCGGCAGTTCTAATCGGAATTGCGATGGGGGCAGTATTGTTCCAACGATCAAGACCGATGACAGCGGAAGAGACCGTTGCTGCAACTTTTTCTGAAAGCAATGCAACCTTCGAACACTCACACACCAATTTAGATTGAGGATGCTGTTGTCCAATCCGCGGGCGGAAACAGGAACTCGCAAACTTTAAATTAAATAAGGAAGAAGAAAATGAAAACAGCACTTATCTTATCGGCAATTTTGTTAACATCTGTCGCGTCAGCTGAATCACTCACGGCTAAGGATATTCGAGAACGTCTTGAAGTGAGAGCAGACATCTATACGCTTGATGAAACCGGAACAAAAATCGTCGAGGGCCCAAAGCGCACGAATTACTGGGTTCCTAACAAGGAGACCGGGTTGATTCGTGGCCAATGGTCATCGCAGTTCGGAGAAAAGAAAGGTGAAGAGCAACTTTTAATGGGTTTTGAATTCAAAACCAATGACGACGGTACAATGGTTGCGAAATTGACTGAGTACTCCAAATTGGAAGCAGATGATGGAACTAAGAAAACAGAACTTTCTAATCCAATCCAAGAAAAAGAAATTTCCATAAAGAACTTTGAGCCCATCACGATGGTCGCAAAAGGCATTAAGAACAAGACAGTTGTGGTTCGGTATATCCCGTCACTTCGCGAAATTAAACATCCGATGTCGGTGGATAATTTGCCAGTAGCTGGGCGTGGAATTCGCATCTCTGATAACAAAGGCTATCTATGGGCAGAGGACGTCGATCTCAACGGTAAGTATATCGGCGTAACCACACATAGGGGCACCCTCGCTGTTAGCTATGTACCGTTCAAAGGCGCTCGTGAAATGGGTTCGGTCGAGGGCAATGTAATGAGCCTGAATGTCAGCAAAGATTTCCAAATTAAGCTAACCTCTGAGAGTTCATTCTTACCCTCAGGAGTAAGTGCAAAGGTCTACGCCGTCTACAATCCGAATAAGGTCACCCACAGCTTTAACTCACTCGGTAGTTTTGATTCGAGTAAAGAGGCGAGGATTCAGGACCGCTTGAAATAATTAGGACTGCTGAACCTTCGTTGATAATTTCCAGGTCCGCTTGCGCTCCATCAGCGCAACTGGACCGTTCGTCGTTTGCATGTCGGCGTCTCGACGAAATCCCGCTTTACTATACGCTTTGATCGCGCCCGTGTTTCCTGTATCAACGGTTGCGACAATCATTTTAACTTGATCATTGCGAAGCATATTGTCCGCAAACTCTTTAATCATCTTTGTGCCGTGGCCTTGCTTAAGGACCAATGATTCGCCGATGAGTTGACCCATTCTGATTGCGCCTGTCGGATACAGGTGTACAAACTGAGGATCGCTGGAAGTTTGCCAGTAATGCAAATATCCAATTGCCTGATCTTTGAATGAAACGATGAAAGCTTTTACTTTGCTGCTTTTTAGAGTTGCGGTGTAACGCTCTTCAAATTTTTGTGCATCACTTTCGGTTTTCCACCACGGCTTAACATGTGGCTCATTTGCCCACTTGAAAAGAAGCGGAATATCTTCTGGAGTCATTTCACGAAATTGATACATCTCTTAATCGTAGCGAACGAGGGGGGCTATGACAAATTAAGGTCTTAAACCCTATCAATTCGAGACCAGAGCAAGTGATCAGCAATGACTAAATTTGCCATTGCCTCGAGAACTGGAACTGCGCGAGGCACTATACAAGGGTCGTGGCGACCTCTTTTTGCGACATCCATGACTGAGGAAGTGGGCTTGAAATGCACTCGAAAAATTATGCGCTCGCCGGTGGAAATACCGCCACGAATGCCTCCGTATCGAGAGGAATCCGCTTGTGGGTCATGAAACTGCGAACCTTCTTCGCCAGTGGCTGACTGACCGGCACCTAATTCAAAACCGCTCGTAGCGCCAATACTCATGGCGGCTGCAGCGAGATCAGATTTCAATTTGTGAAACACGGGCTGGCCCAAATTTTTAGGACATCCGTCGATCCAGATTTCCGCTGTGCCGCCGTAACTCTTACCGTTTTGCTTCGCTTCGATTAACAATTTCTCGAGTTCAGTTTGCTTAACCGTGCTTGGAAATCTTGCGACAAAATCATCGGAAGGATTATGTTTCGTTTTCGAAAGTTGAGTGTTGAAAGACGTAATTTCGTCTTGAGTAAGAGCGTGTGGACCTGCTTGTAATGTGAAACCACTGACTTTTAATTCTGGTGCAGCTTGCGCTAAAAACATTTTCGCAACGGCACCTGCCATCACACGCGAAACGGTTTCCCGTCCTGACGAACGACCACCACCGCGTGGGTCCGAGTGACCGAATTTATTTTTCCAAACGTCATCGGCATGTCCTGCTCGAGGTGCGAGATTTTTGTAATCATCTGAGCGCGCATCTTGATTTCGCGTAATGATTGCGATCGGCGCACCAAGCGTTTTTCCTTCGAAGACGCCACTCAAAATCTCAGGTGCGTCCATCTCATTGCGACTTGTGACAACGATCTCGCGGCCCTCTTGTTTTTGGCCGGGTCTGCGGCGAGAAAGTTCTTTCAACAAGATTTCTTCGTTCCATAAAACGCCCGCAGGACAGCCATCGATCACGCAACCAATACCAGCGCCATGGCTTTCACCAAAGCTCGTGACTCGAAAAAATTGTCCGAAGGTATTAGCTGTCATGCGTTTCCCAAAATTCTCTTTGTGCTTTCGCTTGTGCCTCAAACATTTCAACTCCAGAAATGTACTTAGCACCCGTCATTAATGCGAACTCGCGGCCCGGTGAATTCTCAGTGTAATTTAAATCCCAAACAACTTGCGGCTTCCATCTTGGAAACTGCATTTTGCCTTGGAGCCAGCGACTGCGATCGACGGACCAAACTACTAGGTCTGGCTGCCAATTTGCTACTTCTTTTTCATCTCGTCTTTGGTCTTTTCTTTGGCCCGTTCGCGCCGAGAAAGCTATCGCGTTTGGAAGTCGGTTTTTGAGTGCAGATAGAGTGCCGCTTCCGCCCCATAGTGCAATATTTCTCTGATCCAGATTTGGGATCAACCGCTCGAGAGACATGAGCGCTTTTTGCATACCAATGACATCCGTGTTGGTTCCCCGCCACTCACCCGTCCATACCATCGTGTTAACAGCGGCAACCTGCTTTGCGATTTCCGTTTTTTCCCGGCAGAGTTCAAACGCCTTTCCTTTAAAGGGAGCGGTAACAGCCGCCCAGTGAAGTCCTAGCTCCTGCAAAAACTCAAGGGCCTCATTCCATTCCTGCTCTTCTACGTGCACAGCAAACACGGGCGCTAGGCGCTTATAAAAATACCGATATTGCTTAGCCGGAGTTTGACTATGTGAAACGGGATTACCGAGGACCGCAGCAAAGCGCCCGCCCGGCCACATACGTACCCAATCAAGCAAGAGTGGTTGATCCGGGCTTGTACCGTTTCCCTCGCGAATGAAATTCAAATTCAAATTTGATTTTTGCAGAAGTCGATACCAACTCCAGCGACCGTTTTGTGACGAAGGCAGAAAGATGCGCGTGTCTGCACGGTCTTGCCACCACCGGTGACCTTCTTTTAGTTCGGCAAAGTTTTTGATCTCAACGGCGAGCTTAATCGCGACATTATTTTTTTCATGTTGAGCGATTCGTTCGAATGTATCCGACAAACTTACGTCGCGAGAGTGAAACGAAACAAAATTCGGGATGACATCCGCTGGAGGTGGACCCAATTCAGATGCCCAATCTAACTTTGTGGAGCTTCTCATTTTATGTAAATGAAGTGTTGTCTGCGTTCTTCTTGGATCGCGAGCACTGATCAGCGCGTGATCAGCAGGTAGTGCAGTCAGCGCAATTTCCATTTGTTGTTCACTTAAAAGATCATCGCGAAGTTCATAGTAATCAAAACCCTGCTCCACTTTCTCTGCGAGCTGCATTTGCAAACGAAAATCGAGTGGAAGCAAAGTTATTGAGCCGCCAACACCTGCGAGTGTGCCGAGGAGAAATTGTTCTTCAGAAATGTTCGGAGAATCAAAGCCTTCAGATACCGTTAGGGTTTTCGTAGCGATTTGATCATATCGCTTCTCTCGTTCGGCAAACCGCTCTAGATACTCCTCATACGCAGTTACTTGCTGGTTTAGTCTTGGGCGGTCAAAAAAGATTCGTCCGCTTGCATCCGAGGCGCGACGAAGCCAAAGCACTTCCCAGCCAGTCGGCAACTCCCCTGAAAAACCTGCCCCCAGTGCAATAAAAACATCGTGCGGCTCTTGAACTAATTTTTCAATGAGGTTCTTGAGGGCCGTAACTTCAAGGGATCTGAACTCGGCCTCACCTTTTTGGTCGAAGATTTGCGAAACGGTTCTGGCTTCTTTGAGGCTGATCTCATTATCAAGATCGACAGTGGTTACACTACGTTCGTTTCGTAAATAGTATTCTTGAATACGTGAGAGCAGTTTTGTTTTGCCTGTGCCGCGATGACCAACAACTAAAACCCTTTTTGGAGGGGCCTTCTTCTCTAACAATTTCCAAAAACCTGGAAAACTTTTATTAACAACACTCGGGTTCAATGCTTTTACCCGGACACCCACAGCTTTCGCGACACCTGCCGCCATCGCCAGACGGTGGTCTTCGTCAGGGTTGAAACTAAACTCATCCGGAAATGGAGATTCGGCGGGTCTTCTCCCATGAATGATTGCGCCATCGTCTTTGGCTTCAACCTTTCGTTTTAACAATCCGATGAGTCGTGCTGTTGAATCGATGCGACTCGATTCTTTGTGGGCCAACTGTGGAGCGCCGAAAAGTCGCGACGTTCCCTCAGCAAATGCACAGAGCACGGCCAAAACCGGAAAAAGATCAGGTGCGTTTCTAAGATTCCATTCAACCGCTTTAAGCGAACCCAGACGTGCAATCCGAAGCGAGCCCTCGCTTCGCTCAACGTGCACGCCCATTGCCTTTAAGATCTCAGGAAAAATCGCATCAGGCTGTGAGCTGCTCTCTGGAAAATTCTGAATCGTTGCCTCACCAGCCACTGCAGCTATCGCTGCGACTGCAAATGCAGAACTCAAGTCTGTTTCGGCGCGAATCTCTTGCGGTTTGATTTCGCTACGTGCAGGAACGAGAACTTTATTGCCTGATCGACTTAAGCGCATACCGACGTCGCTCACAAGTTTCTCGGTGATCTCAAGATATCCTTCTGAAACTGCACCTTCAGCGTCGACTCCGGTATATTCAATTTCAAGATCGAAGGTTAATCCCCAGGAGTTCAGCAAAACAGCGCTCGCAAATTGGCTCGATTTTGATCTATCAATTTTGAGAGGCGTTTTAGGTTTATCCCAGCCCTTGCTTTGAATAACGAGTACGCGATGTTCAAACTGAGCCTGAACGCCAAGCTGTCGCAGAATTTGCACGAGCTCTTCTTGGGGTCTCGCAAACAACCGAGCCGATAGAGCCAAACGATGTTCGCCTGGCAGACGCGAAGCTCGGAGAGCAAAAAATCGAAAAGTGGTTCCTGCCGATCCGCAATCAATTGGCTCGCGGTGGCCAGCGCCAAGCTCATCGAGAGCATGTCTCATCTCAACGACGTCGTCACAGTCACTATCACCAAGAATTTTGAGTTTTGGCTCGTAGCTTTGCAGAATTAAGAGTCGATTGAGAATCGATTTTGATGCTGGCAAATCCCCTTTAAAATAAAAGGGCGTCATTTCAGCCAGCCCTGCTCGTCCGCTTCTGCGATCACTTCGTCAACGGTGACGAGATCGCGGATGGGTCTACCAAATTTTTCCAGGAACACAAACGTGAGGCGTTGGTTTGCTTCGCGCTTTTTATCTTGCAGAAGGCGTGCTCGCACACGCGCACCGGTCAATTGTGGTTTTGTTTTTGTGCTCAAAGCTTTAAAGCCGAACTTACTTTCCAACAAGTGGCGAGCGCGTCCGTATTCCTGTATAGAAAGATCGCCTCGGCGAAAGCTCCATGCAAGTGCGAAGAACAAACCTTGAGCCACTGCTTGGCCGTGGGAAAGTTTCAATTCAGCTTCGATGACGTGTCCGAAGGTATGGCCGAAGTTTAAAACTTGGCGTAATCCTCGTTTCTCGAACGGATCACGTTTCACAATTTTAAGTTTTGCTTCGATCGCAGGCTTAAGGTGACTCCACAGCAGTTCGTTGACATTTGAAGATCGGCCCGCTTCTAAGCGTTTAACCCATTTTCCATTTTCTATGAGTCCAATTTTTACGAGCTCGGCGGCGGCGTCTCGTGCGCGCACTTCGGGTTGCGATTGCAAAACAGACTTAACCAGAAACACATCTGTTGCTGGATAGAAACTGCCGATTTGATTTTTACTCTCGCCAGCATTGAGCGCGGTTTTTCCGCCGTGCGCAGAATCGAGTGCCGAAAGCCAAGTCGTTGGAATATGAACGAGCCGAACTCCGCGTTTAAGCACACTCGCAACAAAGCCGCCGAAGTCGCCAACCGAACCACCACCAGCAACGATGATCGTAAGGTCGCGAGCACTTAAATCTTTTGTGCGCTTCAAAATATTTTTTGCGTGCTGAGGAAAACAGTCGAGATCTTTTAATCTCTCACCAGCCGTGACCGCGTAGTTGGCCGCAAAGCCCTTCGCCCACTTCGAAAAGCCAGGTACGTAACGCGGAAGTTTTCGATCAAAGATAAGTAGAGTTTCAGAGCCAAATTTCGACGGCTTTGGAAAAGCAG
>JANOUF010000006.1:0-7722 GCA_031416685.1 Bdellovibrionales bacterium | reverse complement strand
GTGTTGTACTCATGTACTGCAAATTCCTCGGACGTAGACGGAGATACGCTCACATGGTCGTATGACACTGGCCTTACTTGCACATGGCTGGGAGCAATTAGCCAGGCGACTAGAGTGATCAGTGGAACTCCGAACGACAATGATGTAACTGTTGGTTGCGATTTAAGGATCAAGGTTACTGATGGCAACGGCGGATTAGCCGACATAAATACCTCGATTGCAGTTAGTAACGTAAATCCTCAATGGATTGTTAGTAAGAGCCCAGCAGACATCGGGACTATAACCATCATTGAAGATGCGGCTTCAGCGGCCTTGTATGCCGATAGCGCTGTTGAATCAAATGAAGAAGGTTTTGGATCGTATTCACTTGTAACTCCTGCGGTGGGAACTAATTGCCAAAGCGTAGGTACTTCATCGATTAACGCTGACGGCGTAGTTACTTTTCAGCCTAGTGCAAATTACTCTGGTACCTGCACATTTAAAATTTCATTTAACGATGGTAACCCAGCAAGCACATCAATAGCCGGTGAATTTTCAGTTTCAGTTAATCCTGTAGACGATGTGCCATCCGTGACGGCTGCAGTGCCTGCTTGTCCAGTTTCAGCTACGACTGGTGTGGCGTATTCATGTGGCACTCCATCTTCGGGTGCTGATATAGATGGCGGCACTAACACATGGGTGAAATTGGGGAGCAGCACATGTACTTGGGCTAACGTGAGCTCATCGAACGGTTCCATAAGCGGAACGCCATCAGTCACTGGGATTTGCACGATCGATTATCGTCTCCAAAATGCTGGACCGACAGCATGGTCAAATACACTTACTGTTAGTGTGAACGTGACTGGTGGCGCGCCTCCTCCAATTCCGACTCTCACAGCAAATCCAACAACCGGTTCAAGCTCAACTTTCGCAATCGAAGCGACAGGTGTTCCGATCAACGATACCGTAACGTTATACAGTGATTCGGGCTGTACGACTACGGTAGTGTCAGCAACTGTTACTGGCGCAACTACGTCGTTCTTGCTAACAGCCCCCGTCGACGGCGTTTACGCATATTGGGCTAAAGCTACGAACGTTAACGGTTCCTCTTCTTGTAGTACTAGCGCGTCTTATACTCGCACGTCAGCAGCAGTCGTTGGCGGGAATACGATCGCCGGTTACTCAGGAATTTGTGCCGACGGACAAGTCAATGCGTTCTTGCCGGTTGCAGCTAACCGAATGATTCTTGGTGGAGCGTTCAAATCGCTCGGGAAATGCGTTGGTAACGGAGTCGTGGCTGATAAGACAACAGGGCTAGCACTCACTCTTCCTATTATTGATGGAGCAGTGAATGCGGTTGTAACTGATAATTCTGGCGGTTGGTACATTGGCGGAACGTTTACCAAAGTCGGCGGCTTCGCGGTCAATTCGCTTGCACATATCTTTAGTAACGGAACCGTTGATACGGGATTCAATCTCAATGTAAATGCAGGAGTTAGCAGCCTCACTCGTGACGGAAACGAAGTTATCATAGGTGGTAGCTTCACGCTGTTTGGAACGACTTCATGTAGGTACTACGCAGTTTTAGATACATCAAGTTCCACGCTCAAGTGTGATCTTGGCGCGAACGGCGACATTCTTACGGCCGCGGTCGCAGGACCTGATCTTTATGTTGGCGGGAGCTTCACAAAAATCGGTGCGATTAGTTCTGCGAACATTCTGAATTCTAGCGGAATTTCGGCGCCTATTTCGCCGCGTGTGAACGGAAATATTGAGAGCGTCGCTTTTGATAGCCTCGGCAATATGTACATCGCTGGATCATTTACGAGTGTAAACGGCTCTCCGCGGAACAATATCGCGCGGATAAACGCGGACGGAAGTTTGGATAATTGGGCGCCAATATTTTCGGGTGCAGCAACAAGTATCAACGCGATTGCGTTTGCTAATTTGGGTGGTAGTTCTCCGACCATTTTTGTTGGCGGCAGCTTCACTGACATTACCATTTCCAGCACCACCTATTCTGGATTCTCAGGTGTTGCTGCGTTTACGGTAGCAGCTTCTCCGGTACTACAAAACTTTCAGCCGGTGCTTGCGGCCAATACCTTCATTTCTCCGACGATATATTCTATTGCGGCAACCTCAGCTGAACTTTTTATCGGCGGAAACTTCAAACACGGGGGCGGCGCAAGCTTACGAACCAACTTCGTGATGTTCCCTTCGATAAATGTAACGGCGGGCAATCCTGGGGTGGCAGCGTGGGGCGCAGACACAAACGATACGATACGCGCAATGAAGCTAGTGGGAACTAGCCTTTATGTAGGCGGCGATTTTACTTTTGCCGGCGGTACGACCCGCAATAGAGCAGCGAAATTCACGAACATACTTACCGCTGGCGCACTTGATCCGACCTTTAACCCAAACATAAACGGGCCGGTTTATGCAATTGAGGCTTCTGGTATGAAAGTATATTTGGGTGGAACGTTCGGGACCATAAATGGTTCAACCGCACGTAACAACTTTGCGATCGTAAGCAGTACTAACGGCGCTGCGGGCACCGCAATCGCAACAGGGTCTGTCACAGATACTGTAATGGGATTGGCGCTATCAGGTACAAGTTTATACATCGCGGGTGATTTCACAACATTCGGCGCATCTGCTCGAAATAGACTCGCAGCAATTGATACGTCAACCGATGCGCTCGGTGCATGGAACCCAGACGCAAACGGTGTTGTTAATAGTATTGCGGCTTGGTCAGGGTTAGTTGGGATCGGTGGGTCGTATGATTTCGCAGGCGGACTACCTCGAAACAATTTAGCATTGATCGACCGAACAACCGAATCGGTTGATCTCAGTTTTGCTCCTGATCCATCCGGCACAGTTAAGGCAGTCGTCACCGACGGAACTTCAGTTTACGTTGGCGGACTGTTCGTTAACATTGCAGGGCAATCTAAAAACTATTTAGCAAAACTGGATTCTTTGGGCACTTTGGACACTACATTCAGTCCGGCACCAAGTGCTTCGGTATATACGTTAGCTCTCAGCGGATCAACGCTCTATGCGGGTGGCGTGTTTGCGACTATCGGAGGGCAGTCTCGAACAAGATTAGCGGCGTTAAATTCGACGAACGGCTTAGCAACGGCGTGGGCTCCTTCTCCTGATGGAATAGTGAACGACATTCAAGTAAGCGGCTCACGGGTTTTTGTAGGAGGCGCTTTCTACTCGTTCTTCTCGGGTACGCAAACTCGGATAGGCGCTGCCGCATTTGACATTGCAACCGGCAGCATTGATTCATGGAGCCCGAACGTTGCGGGTTCAACGGCGAAACTCTATGTTGATGCAAATAACGTCTTTATCGGAGGCGCGATCTTCAGTGCTGATGCCAGACTCCGTCGTGGCCTAGGTGCCGTCGATTCTTCGACTCGCGAGTTGACCGACTGGGCACCACAGCTTAATGCTGGCGGCTACATCAATGCAATGAGCGCATCGGCCACTCACCTCTATTTCGGCGGCCTCTTTACAACTGTAAATACGATTAGCCGAACGAATTTATCAGCCGTATCGCTTTCGGATGGAACATCAATAAACTCATGGGCTCCTTATACCAACAATCCAGTCACAAGCTTACTCTACGCTGATACGAGAGTTTTCTTTGGCGGTACGTTTAGTACTGTGAACGGCTCGGCGAAAAATAAACTCGCTGAGGTTGATGTGGCTAACGGGACTCTACAAGCCTGGAGCCCAGAACCGAATGCGACAGTATTTAAATTGCTAAGAGACGGAACTACACTTTACGTGGGTGGTGGATTTACTACTATTGCAGCTCAGTCACGTTCGGGGCTCGCAAGCTTCGATATTACTGCAGCACCGACAATAAATGCTTTTGCACCAACAGCTGGAGCGAACGTTTACGCTCTCGCGATTAGCGGTACAAATCTTTACGTCGGCGGTACCTTTGCAGGCTACCTGAAGGTGGTACATAAAACGACGGCTGTGGCGGGTACTTCGGCTTCGGTGAATGGCGCCGTCTTCTCCCTTGTACCTAGCAGCGACACTTTAACGATTTATGCAGCTGGAGCGTTTACTTCCGTAAACAGCACATCGATGCCGTACGTTGCGGCGCTTGTTGCCTCTACTGCCGCAAATAAAGCTGGCTTTACTTCAGCCGCTACACAAGGGATCATTGCCGCGCAGGCGCATGCGCTTGCTATTTCGGGTTCTCATATTTATTTCGGTGGCAACGTGCAAAGAACTTCTTCAAGCGTACGTTGGAACATGCTCAACTTAGATATCGGCGCCGGTACGTTCGCCCCTTAAAACATAATCCGCTTAATCGAAATGATCTGTTTAAACCAAGGCCAATAGGTATCTTGGCGAACCATCTCTTCTTCGCGCTCCCAAAAATGAAGAGTCTGCGCAGTCCATGCGTAACCGAACGGGTAGCTTGATAAATTCTCGTGCTCTTCAAAAAGTTTTGCTTCTGGATATCGATTAAACCGAGTGTGCACGTTCTTCATCAATGCCAAAGCACGTTCTCGCGTCTTCTTTGCTCGGTCTAAGATCTCAGTGAACGCTTTTGATTCTCGTTTCCCCCGAGCTTGCTCAAGCAATGCTTGTCTTAAATCATACGCGTGCGAAATTCGAAGGAAAGTTACATCCATCATGTCTTTGAGTTCTTCGTTTTTGATTCCAGTAATCGGTGGCTGGCTTTTGATTGCGTTCGCTAATACTTTCACACGCTTTTCTAAAAGCTCAGGATTCTTGCGAAGATCACGAAGAAGTGTTCGTTCGTGCGTGATGAATCCAACCATTGGAATTTCATCGAGTAAATTTGAAGACGACATCTCCTCAAGTGCACCTTGCCGTTTAACGAATTCAGTTTGGAACGCTAAGATCGGCTTCCATACATCTTTCGATTCACCGAGTAACGTTAGTCCCGCCATTGGATCACCACGATGTTCAGCGTTTGCAAGAAGCGCCACTGTCCAATCGATCAGCCAATAACCAACTTCTTGTCCTGTTGAGAAGTTGAGATGCCCGTTGCCACCCCAAATTTCGAGTGCATCCATATCTTTCGAGCGCGCAACTAGGTAATCCGTGAGAAGAAGTGGTACGTCGATATCCATTGCGATGAAGTAGCTAGTTTCAGGGTAATACCAAGTCGGGCGAGACTTGATTTGCTCTTGTGTGAACAACGTCATGTCTTTGAAGTCTTTGCGATTGTAGACGGGTGCGACTTCGTCTTCGAGTGCAAAATACATCACTGTGTGCGGGAGTACGCCAACTGTTTTGTTAGCAAATTTAGGGAGGAAATTAAAATTTCCCATTTCTGTATTGTGATTTTCGTTTGCGGCCGCATGGATTTTGATAAAAACGGAGCGACCAACTTTTTGGAGGATTTCGTCGGCGATGTTCATCCACTCGATAGTTTGCTTTGCATCCGTCGAAGTAAATTCTGAGCTTCCTACTTCAATGGTCATGAAATCAAACGGAAGATCTTCAATAAGATCCGACACTGATTGCTTGAGATCGGCGCGTTTGGTTTTTGCACGAGAAAAGATTGTCGACCACTTCGATGTGCGGCCTATAAGGCGGTAGGCTTTTTGTTGTTGAAGTGTGAAGCTCACATCAATGCCGAAGCTTACGCCGAGATTTTGTCCGTACTCGATTAAGTCAGAAATCCCAGCTTTAAGAGTTTTGCGATCTTGTTCGAGCAAAACGACTTGCGCGATATTTTGTCCGTTACGAGCAAGCCAACGCATAGATTCGCGCGCAATTTCCTTTTGTCCCATCAAGAAGCCGTGAAGCCACTCAGATGGATGCATCGTGTGGAAATGAAAGCCCCGATACATAAAGCGTGGAGTCCACGCGAATGTTTTCCCGCACGCTTTTTTCATGTCGGCAAGTTTTGGAGAGATTTGTATCCGCGGGTGCGGAAACAGAAAACCCAATTTTTGGAGGCCTAGGTAAAACGCCGCACCCCATTCTGATTCAGGTGCAGTGACGTTGAGTTGAAATTTTCCAGACGGGCAGGCGACTTGCACGTTTGCTGACGGGCCCACTTTGTGAGAGTAAGAGACAAGTGCTGGATCGAGTCCTGCTTTTGTTAAAATTGCTGAGAGATCGGCTTTGATTGCATCATCTTTGGCCACGTGAAGTTTAACAGTTGGTTTTGTTGCTGATAATTGCGGGTTTGTTGTGAGTGTTGGAGCAACATTTTGCTCTACTGAAATTGGAGCCGCAATCGCTGTCTTAATCTTTTGCTTTTCGTCGGCAGAAACTGTCGCGAGAAAAGATAACGACAGCAAAATTGAAGAGAAATATCTCATTCTGGTGGTTCCCTAATTGAAATGAACTGAAGAGGCAGCGTACACGGGTGCCGCACTCGGCAAAACCGTTATTTAGTTAGTTTAGCTTGCGGCTATTTTGAACTCCAATTCCTGCGCGCTGCGCCCGTAACGCAAGCACGATGTTCTAGACTTTGGCTCAGGCTAGGTGAGACGGCGAACCACAAAAGATCCGCTAGAAGCTTTGCAATGCTTTGACATGATCGCAATGAAGATACGGTCAGCTTGTGAGAGCGTGAAAGTAGATTTACGCCATTAGGCTATAGGGAGGACTAATGAAAACAATTCGAATGGGTACACCTCGTACTCGTAATACGTGGACGATGTTGCTGATGGCAGCTTTGGGCGGGCTTTACTATTACCGTCGAAACGGCGGCAGTGTTCGCAACATCGCAAGCACAGTGTTTAGCAAGCTTGGTTCACTTCGCGGTGTGATCGACAGAGTTGCACCGAGTGTTGCCTCGCATATTCCCGCCTCACGGGGACATTCAGGAGTCGGTACAGCAGTGGGGTCAAAGACGACTACAACTAAAAGAAAATTCGATACGTCTTCATATCAGCTGAGCGTTTGAAATTTGAGTTAGATTTTTAGCGCGGGTGCTTTTTGTACTCGCGCTTTTTTATATAGACGCTGGAATTGACGGTTGCAATCGAAGCGTCGCCCAGTCGAGAACAGCTTTTACTCTGGGGACAAGCAAGCCGCGCGCCCGTTCAAAACTAACCCATCGGTATTCATGATGCTCAGTCAGTTTCGTGAGTGGGTTCGGAGCGAGTATTACATTTTGCGAATTCACGCGTCCGAGATAATAGCGCGCGATTTTTCCGTGTGCATAAGGAGCCGTTTCAAAAAAATCGTGGCCCCACGGGAAATCTACTTTTTCAATCGACGTTTCTTCCTGAAATTCTCTTTGAGCAGCAGCCAGCGGATTCTCTCCACGTTCAACAACACCTTTTGGGAAATCCCAATAACTGTACACACGAAGTAAAAGCGTCAGCGGGCCCTTTGCTCCAAAGAACACTGGAACAATTCCAGATGAGAGCACTTTGAAATTCGGTTTGAATGTCGCCAAAATGGCTCTCCTTAATTCTAACGCGGTATCTAAGAATTAGAGTTCGTCTAAAATTAGAAATAACTCAAGTCACTATTTCTGCAAACATTTACCTGCCACTTGCCGACGCGACAGACAGTCGCGGGAATCGTGGCTGTTCGGCTCGTTTCGATTTTAATTCTGATTTTAGAGTTGAAAAGTTTTACGGCGAGCGGATCTAGTATGCCGCATTTATTTTGTTACCTATGTACCCAGTTTGGACCGGCGAGGGGTATTGACCAGGCGCCTCGCGTTCGCACATCCGAAGAGAAGTTAGAAGTTCTGGCAAAGTTAGAGAATGTTTCTCGTCG
>JANOUF010000005.1:0-2436 GCA_031416685.1 Bdellovibrionales bacterium | reverse complement strand
GAATCGATTAAAACGCGATCGAAACTATTTTCTAGGCCTTGAATTGCCTTCGGTGAATGAATCAGCAGCGTCTCTAAAATCTTCACTCCCGCGCGAGCGGCTCGCTGCTGGAGATCTTGGAGTTTGCTATCAAAGATGTCCATGGCGACAATCTTACCTTTGTTCTGCATGAGGGCCGCCAAATGCAAAGTTTTTCCGCCAGAGCCTGCGCACGCATCTAGGACCTGCTGCCCCTCCTGAACCTGTAGCAAGGGTGCAATTGCCTGCGAGCCGGCATCTTGCATTTCAAATTCGCCTCTTTTATAAGCTTCAGTCGCAAAAATATTTTGTCGCGCTTTTAATACGAGCCCGTCTGGCAGCGAAAGTGTGCTTTTGATTTTCTCAGGCTGAATCTTCTCGGCTTTCAAGTCTTCGATTAATTTTTCAATATTGGATTTGATTCGATTTGCACGTAAAAAAATCGCTGGCTCTTGGTTCAGGCTTTTCATCAGGGGGAGCCAATCGTCCCCAAATTCTTTTTGGCCTAATTCAGAAAGCCAGTCGGGGAATGAATGTTCGATTGCCGGAGGCATCTTCGTTTTCATGCGGCTTAGAATTTTTGCGGTATCACTACTTTTAAATTCGGGTCGCGCGACGGGTTTCAGGTTTTGAGTTGCCAAGTAGGCTGCAATAACCTGCCAAAGTTCGACAGAGTCCGCGATGAATTCAAGTTTTCTTTTATGCCTAATAATTCCGTAAATTGCCTCGGCAAAAAAACTTCTATCGAGAGCCGACCAATTTTTGTTGATACGCATATATTTGTTGATCATGCGATCGGCGTGAAGACCTTTCTCAAAAACCTCAATCAGGGCTTGAGACAAAGTATTTAAAATATGAAATTGAACCGATTTACCCAATGGCATTGCTTGCAGTTGAAAACCGAGTTTGCAAATCTTGAAGTCCGACCTCATCTAAAATCCATTGAAGTCGGTTGCGAGCACGCTCGCGGGGCCCTTCAATTTTTTTCGCAACAATAAGTTCATTTTTCATTGAGTGCTCATGGCCGACGAGCTCGGTCACCGTGACCTGATACCCAAGCGCTTCAAGGCGTAAGCAGCGTAAGACATTAGTAAGGTGGCTACCGAATTCTCTCGTGTGGATTGGATGGCGCCAAATCTCAGTGAGTGGGCTCGCTAACTGTTTTGATTTATTTAAGCGGAGTAACTTCGCAACCTCGGCTTGGCAACAGGGGACTATAAAAATGTTTTTGGCATTTCTTTTTAGTGCAAAATCAATCGCGTCGTCAGTTGCCGTATCGCACGCGTGCAGGGCCGTTACGATATCGATAGTTTCAGGAAGTCTCTTCGATTCAATCGATTCATTCACTGAAATATTCAGAAATGACATGTTTTGAAAATCGAATTTTTGTTGCAGTTCATTCGATTTTTTGACGAGCTCGTCGCGAGTTTCGACGCCATAGACATGGCCCTCGGCTAGCGATTTGTAGAACAGATCATAGATAATAAAACCTAGATATGATTTTCCGGCCCCGTGATCGACGAGGTTCATTTCGGCGCCAGACTGCAAAAGGTCTTTTAAGAGTGGCTCAATGAAGCCGTACAAGTGATAAACTTGTTTCAGTTTACGGCGGCTATCCTGGTTGATTTTGCCGTCTCGGGTAAGAATGTGTAGCTCTTTTAAAAGCTCGATGGATTGGCCATCACGCATTTCGTCGAGTGGTTTGGTCATAGGGCTGGTATCTCACGTCTTGCCATAAATAGAAATATAAAGGTTAATAAGGCGGGGGTTTCATTTGCGTCTATTAATTTTGATTCCGTTAATATTGTATACTTTCGGTTGCGCGAGCGTTCGAGTTTCGAGCGTAAAAGAAGTGAAGTCTGAAAATGATTTTTGGGTTCGGTATGTGGAATACACGCCGAAACGGGGGGAGCAAAAGCGTGGAGTTATCATCGTCCCACCAACGGGCGGCGTAAACTTCATCGACCGAAGCTACGCCAAGAATTTTGCCGGCAAAGGTGCCACCGTAAAAGTCTTAAGCGATTGGAAAAAGCCGCACGCCAACCGCATCGATTTAAACTTGCACCAAGATTACAACCAAGCCGCTGTAAAAGCGATCTCGGCCTTGGCTGACACGTTTCCGAAAGATTATGGAGTCGCACTGTTAGGTACTAGTGAGGGCGGTATGTACGCTCAGCTCGCCGCGATTCATGTAGATCGTATTCAAACCGTGCTAGTGATCGGGAGTGGCGCGCCGATACGGGAGATCATTGCGACCTCCCACTACGAAACCATGACTAATCTAAAAAGAGCCCGCTTCGAAAAATATGGCTTTAAGACCAATGAGGAATATAGCGCGGCCATTAAGCCGGTATTCCCAATGGACGACAACTATTCGAAAATTGCGAACAGCAAAAAGTTAGGCGTCATCTACATGTC
>JANOUF010000004.1:0-3139 GCA_031416685.1 Bdellovibrionales bacterium | reverse complement strand
TCGCTTTTCCAACAATTTTGATTTCACATTGATCTTCGTATTTCGGCACTCCAACTGTGATCCAGTTTACGCCAGGGACCACGTTAAACTCCTGAACTTGATTCGACGAAATCAATTTTCCGTTTCCTTTCGATTTCACGAGTAAGGCGATGTAAAAAGGCTGACCTTTTTTTAGCCCACACTCTTTTCGTAGTTCCAAAGCAGACCAACGGAGTCGCTTCGAATCTTGCTTTATCTTTTTTGGCGACAGTTTGTACGCCAAAAGCTCAGCTGCGCTATTGAACTTTCGCAGAGTAGGAGCAGGCTCTTTCATCCACAAAAATCCTTTTTCGTACGTCCACGCAAGAACGACGTGCGCGAGAGAGTCCATCTGTCCACCAGCTGCATGCGAAAGATGCGCCTTCAGATTTCGAAGTCTTGAGTCATGAAGCTCAAGGTCTTTACTGCGATTTGTTGCGTGAATTCGATACAGGAAAAGAGGCTCGGGGCACACCCACATATTTGCGCCATTCTTCGCAAGGCGAATTAGCAGGTGCATGTCCTCAGCATACAACGTCGGCGAAACGTCGAATCCACCAACTTCTAAGAACGACTTTCTGCGAACCAAGAAATTTGCGTCGCCCATGGCGTTTTCAAAACTGGATGCGGAGGGATCAAATCCAACAGGTGTCCACACGCGAGGCATCCATAAATCTTCCTGACGATCAAAAATCTTAACAAACGAAGCCGTAATGACATCAGCATCAACTGTTGCCTGCATCTTTGAGAGAAGTTCGAGTTCGTACGGCAGTGCTATGTTATCGTCGTCCATGAATAGAACGAAGTCTGATTTTGCATGTTCTGCCAATAGATTGCGCCCATGGCCGGGTCCCATGTTTTTTTTGCTTTGAAACAGTTCCACGCTGACGTGTTTTTTGGCAAACTCCGTTTTGAATTCTTCAATCACCTTGAGGTAGCGCTTACTCGGACTTGCGTCGTCGTATATTAGGATTTCTGCAGGCATAACGGTTTGTCTAAGTAGACTTTGCAACGCCTCGGTAAGGTATTTCGGACGATTATAGTGCGTGACCAAAACTGAAACTTTGTTAACCGTTTTTTCTTTTGGTGCAGGAATCGAAATCGATTTTTTGATTAAGCGCAACCAATCTCGAGTACTTTTTCTTAATAGTTTTTGGGCGAGCGGAACGTTGAGGAACGTTTCGCCGGATAAAAGAGTCTTGCGAATCGCTTCTGGATCTCCTGTGCGAAAGATGGCTTTATGCCTTTTAATTCCGAGAATTTCTTGAAACGGTTCGATATCGCTACAAACAAACGGGATTCCATGGGCGAGACATTCTAAAAGCGTGTAACCCATGGTTTCAGAACGCGACGCTATGACGGCAAGGCACGAATTTTTTCTTAAGTAGGCAATAGCCTCTGCGGACTGCAGTTTCAAAACCAGTTTTAATCTGATTCCTGTTTTCTGCTTCCACTCATCGATCTTTCGAACAGCGAGCACTCCATTCCAAAAACCCTCACTGCCGAGCAACGTTACTTTAAGACCTTTGAGTTCACCGTTTGCGTGCATCGTCTCGATTGCATCGAGAAATTCCTCAATACCCTTCCTTGATTCCAGCCGGCCGAAAAAGGCGATCTCTTTGTGCCGGCGCCTTTTTGCAGTGAGAGGATTTTTAACTTCTGGAAGCGGAAACAAGACTTGAAACTGATCTCGATATTTCCATTTACGATCAGCCGACCATTCCCGTGACCATTTTGTTGCGAATTGAACCAAATCAGCCATCTCGACACTTCCACGCTCAAGCATCGGTATCGTGAGGTCGCTTATTTGATTAAAGAGCAATTTGTTCGCTTCGCGTGACCATAGCTGGGGACCAAGGAACATGACTGTCATCGGTGTGCTTTGGAACGCAAGGCCGCTTTGGCGCGCCATCATGCTGTAATAACCAACGCCAAACATATCTGGAAAAACAACAAGATTATACTGGCGAGGCTTAAGCCATTCATAAACTGAGTAAGAAACCTTGACCCAATGGTGCCAGTGCTGATGTTCGAACTCAAGCGGAGGTAAAAGGTGAAAGCCAATTCCCTTTTCTTTGTAAATTCGAGTCCACTTTTTTATTTGATACGCTTGCTCGGTTTGAGCGCGGTGAAAGATCGTGAACAAGATATCGACTTCGTAACCGTTAGCGACGAGGATTTCAGCTAGTGCTGAACATGCTGTGCCGACGCCGCCGTTGCGTATTGGCCCAAGCACATCGGGCGAAGCGATTAGGATTTTTTTTTTCTTTTTAGCCATGAGGGGAGTAGAACAGCGAAGCGTGAAGGACTTTGCAAGCATTTTCTTGCTCGGTGCAAGTGCAACTAATAAGCTTCGAAGCGGTGGTGTCGGTAGTGGAAGTACGAGACGAGGTTCGACTAAATTTTTACGGTGTCGGATGTGTTGTGGTAGATCGAACACGATCAGGCTCAGCGAGCGCGGCCATTCAGCAGCTTCGTCGTGATTTTGGTTTTTTTCTAGATTCAGCAAACAGGTCTCCTGTACCGGTACGCGTCGACATCTCAGACTCCATTGAGGGAAACCCTCAGGTTGGGCGGGAGATTCGTTGGAAGAATGGGCCTAAGCTCAGGTTTTGTGTCGGTTCGAACGAGCGAACCGCAGTGTTCTGTCAACATCCAGATGTTGCGGCGTACATTGAGAACTTCATCAACTCTAGCGTCGGAGAAATTTTAGAACGTCGCGGTTGGTTTCGATTGCACGCGGCCGGCACGGTTGAGCAAGGCAAGCTTCATCTTTGGCATGCACCGCGTGGATCTGGAAAATCTGTGCGCACCCTACGGGCGCTTCGAGTTAGCCAAGCACCACTCGCTGGCGATGAAATGATCTTTTTCCATGACGGTGTTGCGTATCCGTTCCCGGTTCCGATCGCATCTGTAGAAGAAAGTGTGGGAAGTGTAGACCGCAGAACTTTTGTTGGCTCAACAAAATTTCTTCACGAGGTGCCCGCTGACCGAGTCGTCACACCGACCGGTGATTTTGTGTTGATGGCCGTTGTGGGATCTCGCATTCCGCCTTTTGCGCTCGCATATTGGTTTGCATCTGTTATTCTCGGACTAGGTCTTCCGCAGATGCGAGTTTACT
>JANOUF010000003.1:0-8664 GCA_031416685.1 Bdellovibrionales bacterium | reverse complement strand
TAGGCCTATTTTGAATGTGGCGATGCAGCAAAGTGGTCTAGTTCTTTAAAAATTTGGAAAGACAGCTTTTCACAGATTAAGCGGCTGGCCTATCGTCGAAGTTCAAGGACGAAGGTCAGATTCATTGCCATGGGGGGTAAGATGGCTAAGAAGTTTCTATCAGCGATAGTGCTTGCGGGCACCGTTGGGTTCACATTCTGTTCACAAATTGCGGATTACTGTCAGTTTCTACCAGAAAACGATGGTTACATTCCTGTTGAGCAAGTCTCATCATTTGGTGGTCTCACCGAGGCAGCTTTCAATTCGACCATCGATCGCGTTGAAGCACTCTACAAAGAGGAAATCACAGGGATGGGCGGAGTGCTCGTCATCAACCGACTTTGGAGTGATGGCACTGTCAACGCAAGCGCGCAGCGCACAGGGAACAAGTTTATCCTGAATATGTACGGCGGCCTTGCTCGCCACGAAGAAATCACGAACGACGGTTTTGCATTGGTCCTTTGTCACGAGATGGGTCACCAACTTGGTGGCGCACCGAAAGTGAAAAACTGGATGATGAAGTGGGCTACGAACGAAGGACAAGCGGATTACTTCGCAACATTAAAATGTTTGCGCCGTTACTTCGTAGCGGATGACAACGAGAAGCTCGTAGCGAGCCTCGACGTTCCGCAGACCGTAACTAGCACTTGCGCAAATCAATTCACGGCGCGACTTGATCAGCTCATGTGTATGCGTGGCGCGATGGCAGGTCTAAGTGTTGGTAGCCTCTTCAAATCGTTCGGGCAAAGTGGCGACATCGACTTCGCTACTCCTGATACGCGCGAAGTTCGCAAAACCTACAACGCTCACCCGAAACCACAATGTCGCCTCGATACATACTACGCGGGCGCGGTTTGTGGTGTAGCTGTGACTGCACCAGTTAGCCAAACGGATTTCAAACTAGGTACATGCACGGATGCAACGGTCAGCAAAGCCGGCCTTCGCCCTCGCTGCTGGTTCCAACCGGCACCAACTTGGTGGGAACGCTGGAAGAACAGAAAATCTGGCGGCACGACGACTGCTGAACCAGTCGATGAAATGGACCGCGAGAATGAACGTTACGAAGACGGCATTAACGACGGCATCATCCACTAGTCGGATACTAGCCGACAAATATTAGCCGAGATTTAAACCATGACAAAAGAAGAGCGGGCGCAGTTTGTACTGCGCCGCTTGATTCAAGCTTACCCTTCGCCACCGATCCCGCTCGATCACACGGATCCATTTACACTTTTAGTTGCAGTCCTGTTAAGTGCGCAGACGACCGATAAACGCGTAAACCTTGTCACGCCTGCACTGTTTAAGAGAGCTCCTACGCCTGGAAAAATGGCGAAACTTTCAGAAAAAGAAATTTTGGAACAAATCCGCACCTGCGGCCTTGCTCCGCAGAAGGCAAAAGCCATTCGTGGGCTATCTCAAATCATAGTTGAGCAGTTTGAAAGCACGGTCCCGCAAACCTTTGAGGAACTCGAAAGTCTTCCGGGTGTTGGTCATAAGACCGCCTCAGTCGTTATGATTCAGGCGTTTGGCAAGCCAGCCTTCCCGGTCGACACCCATATCCACCGCCTTGCCCAACGTTGGGGATTAAGCGATGGCACTAATGTGGCGAAAACGGAGGCAGATCTTAAAAAGCTGTTCCCGGAGGCTGCTTGGAGCAAGCTTCATCTCCAGTTCATTTATTATGGCCGTGAGCATTGTACCGCACGGGGCTGCGACGGCACAAAATGTGAAATCTGCCGTACCCTCTACCCTAACCGCAAGAAGAGTTTGATTACCAAGAAGGCCTAAAATCTTGGATTTGAAGGGCATCGTGGTAAACTACTCGGATGACTCATTTGACCGCGATTATCTATGCGCAAAGCCGCTTTGTTCTTTGGAACAATGGCGAGCTCGAGCCAAAGGTTCGCTATAGCGAGTCTTTGCCCCTCGCAAGGAAACTTCGCGACGATGAGTTGCAACCTGAGGCCGTATCTCCACTTATTCGCGCAAGCGATATTCCGCGGGGTCTTCTCGCCAATGTTTCAGAACCGCATCTAGCAAGTTGGTTTCATTCGCAAGCCGGAGATCTCGGAAGATTTGTTCAATATCAATTTTCCGATGGCACTGTGCTTAGTGCGAGCGAAATTTTGCGACACCCGTATTCGATGTTGCTGCCAAGAGTGCTTTGGCCTTTGCTTGCCAATATCCCAGATGAATTACGCGGCGATCATTCGTTTGCGATTGAAGGTGTTCGTGGTTCGCAAGCGAGGCCAGGTTGGTATAAAGAAGTTGAGCGCGTTTTGTTCGGCGTTCTCCTTCATGCTTCGCGCCTGCAGATGCGAGAGGAATGGAAAGTTTTTTTCACAGATAGCGAAGATGCTTCGATTGAGCGTCGCGCGTTTCAAGTGACGGGAATTGAGTTCGGAAGCGACTCATCTGCGCACTGGGTTCTTCGAACGGCCAACTCACAATCACGATTAGGCGAAAGCGGAACCGCGAACCTAGGACTTGAATTTCATTCCGGAGAAAATCCAGTTTTTCGTACAAGACATTTCTCAATTGATCCACATACGCAAAAGCTTCGCTTTCACACGCTGTGGGAGCAGTTCAACAAAGTTCGCAGTATGCTCGCACGTCCCGAGGTTGGCTCGACAGATACCGATGAACAAGCAACGGTTGAGTTAAAAGGTCACGCGTTGATTCAAGTCGCGGTCGCTGAAGTGAATACACTTTTAGATCCCGGTGGACGACCTTCAGTTGAAATTAAACCAGGTACTTTCGAAATTCCGTCGAGTGATGTCTCCGGACGTGTTTTTGCTCGTGCAGATGGTACATTTCAAATCATTACTCATGTGAAAGCTCCGTGGGGTTCGCTTGAACTCGCTGGCCTTACTCCAGCCTCGGGGTACCTGCTCTGGAGTTTGATGAAGGGCATAGGAGCCACAACAGGTCTTGCGAACTCGCAAATCGCCTACAAACGGCGCGGCCTTAAGCGTGATCGTGACATGAAGGTTCTGAAGCATTTGGGTTTTGGCGCTCTCATATTTTTTGAGGCTGCTAACTTTGCCTTCGGACTTCCGCTTAGTGACGGAACAAAGCCTGAGTCGATCGATGAACTTCTTAAATCTTTGTACGCGCGTCTTGGTTCATTGATTTTAAAGAGTGAAGGCTGGCCTGTGCAAGTTGGAAGCCTCGAAGCATTATGTTCCACAAACATCACGAATCTTATTGAAGGGTTCGTTAAGCAGGTCATTAAAGACTGCGAAGAAACTCAAAATCGCTTCTATCTTCCTGAAGGCGAAGTGATCATCAACGGTTTGTCGCGAAAGTTCGTCGCGCTCTTTCATGCGCTCGTCGCCGATCTCGCTCACGCAACTTCTGGAAATGTTTTTGAACGCGCTCGCACAAAATTCTTTGATGACTTCTTAGCGGCAGCACCTCTTCCAAAACGCGATGAGGAAGACAGCGTGGTGCTTGAACTTCCTGAACTCGCCGTGTTTCGTGCACCAAGCGAGAACCCGTTAGCACAGGCGTTTACTTCGAGTGAACGCTCCCCGATTTACTATTTGCCTGAATCAAGTCGTCCGCCTAAAGGCACGCACCTTTTCGGTTTGAGCGAGCATGGTTGGATTGTGTTCTACGATGGCCAAGCAATTGAGTCTCTAAACATTGAGGACTTTAAGCCGGAGTTTGATCTCGTTGAAGACAGTCCGGTTATTACGAACGATACTCGTCACATTGATTGGTTTGAACTTCATCCAAAATTTTTCTTTAAGGGAATTGAGATTCCTCCTGAGCAAGCGGCTCGTCTATCGCGAGACGGCCTTCTTGAGTTTCAAGGAAAAATCTATCGCTTAAAGCCGCAAGACTTGCCTAGTGTTGAGCGGCTACAGGCGTTCTGGGATAAAATCCAGAGTTCACAAGTTAAGGGCCCTGGGCGAAAACAAAAGCGGAAGCCGGGAGATGTGTACTATCAGCTACCAAAGAGCCAGACTCTTGAACTTCTAGCTTTGCGAAACGCTGGAGTTAAAGTTTCGGGTGGTCCCCGCTGGAAACAAATTTGTGCATTCTACGATCAGCTAGATGGAACACGCGAAGCTCCAGCAGTGCCCGCTTCATTTCAAGCTGAACTTAAGGGTTATCAAAAAGTTGGCGTGAATTGGCTTAAAGATTTACATGATTTGGGACTTGGCGGAATCTTAGCGGACGACATGGGTCTTGGTAAAACTGTTACCACTCTCGCGTTCCTTGAACTCTTGCGCGCCCAAAAGAAAATGGGGCCTTGTTTGGTCGTGGTACCAACATCTCTTACGTTCAACTGGCTATCTGAAACAGAAAAGTTTGCACCGGGAATTCCAATCACGATTTTTCAATCGCGCGCAAACGAAGCAAGCTTAGAGTTCATTAAACAAAACCCGGACTGTATTGTCGTTGCGACTTACGGATTGTTACACGAGAACATCGGTTGGTTCGGCCAAACCGGTTGGAACGTCGTTGTGTTCGATGAAGCGCAAAACTTAAAAAACATTTCAGCGAAGCGAACCACGGCTGCTCGCCAGCTTCGTGGCGCTTTTAAAGTTTGCCTCACAGGAACACCGCTCGAGAACCACTACGGCGAATTCTATTCGCTTTTTGATTTGGTTTTACCGGGCGGCTTAGGTGATCTCGCTGACTTCAGAGACAAGTACGTCAATCCGCCAGCACTTTTGCGTGATGACATTAAATATTTACGATTAAAAACCAAACCATGTGTCTTAAGACGAACGAAGTCACAAGTGATGCAAGAACTTCCGCCAAAGTTGGAATCAACAGTTAAGTTGCCGTTCGAGCCTGAACAACAACGGATTTATCGAGACATCGCAACTAGCTACAATGAGCAGATCAAAAGTGTCATTTCCGCTCAAGGCGAAGGTCGGAGTCAGTTGCAAATGTTGACTGCACTCTTACGCTTAAGACAAGTGTGTTCGGATCCGTCGAGTGTGCCGAATGTTCGCTACACCGGTGAACCTCCGAAAATTACTGTTTTGACTGAAGCTTTAGCGGGCATTGTGGAAAGTGGCGAAAGTGCACTTGTCTTCACGCAATTCCTTGCAACGTTCTATCGAATTCGCGACACGCTAGTGGCTAACGGAATCAAAGTTTTTGAAATCAACGGCTCTGATAGCAGACAGGTTCGCGAGAAACGGCTTCAGCTATTCCGGGATGAGCCTGGTGGCGCCGTTATGCTGATGACGCTAAAAACTGGCGGCGTGGGTTTAAACTTAACGAAGGCTAGTTACGTTTTCCATATTGAGCCCTGGTGGAACCCAGCTGTTGAAAATCAAGCGACAGATCGTGCGCACCGTATCGGCCAAGAAAAATCGGTACAAGTTTATCGCTACATCATTCGCGAATCGGTTGAAGAAAAAATTGAGTTACTAAAGGAAATAAAAGGCCAACGTTTTGCTGCGCTCTTTAGTAGCTCTGAGAATGAAGCGGAACTCAGCCCGACGAATTCACATCTCACTCAATCCGATTTTGAATATCTATTGAGCTAAGGCATTTAAAAGCGAATGATCAAAACTCTTTTCCCAACTTTAATATTTAATGCCCCAGTCGCTTCGACCGCGAAAACCAATCGTTTAAACAAAGAAATCGTTCGCGAAGCTTACATCTTGAAAGATTTAGACGATCACGGTCGTGATTGGTCTAAATCAAACTACGTTGGTGGCTATACGTCGTATTCATCGCTTACAGATATTCACAAAACTTCGCCAACATTCGGAGAATTGCGGAAGCTAATCGATAAAGCGGTAGCGCAATTTTCTCGCAGCCTTGAAATGGATTTGCAAGACGGAAAGCTAGTCATGACAAACTGCTGGCTGAACATAATGCCGGCAGGTACGCATCACAGCGGCCATGTGCATCCACTTTCGGTGATTAGCGGTACGTATTACGTGCAGGTGCCTAAGGGCGCTGGCCCTCTAAAGTTTGAAGATCCACGATTACCTATGATGATGCATGCGCCACCGAAAAAAGACGGCGTATCAATTCGCAATCAGCAAATCGCGCAAGTTTCGCCGCGAGCTGGTCAGGTGATTTTGTTTGAAAGCTGGCTCCGACATGAGGTGCCCGCAAGCCTTGCGCGCACCGACCGCATCAGCGTCTCATTCAACTACGAGTGGGTTTAGGTGCCTGGCTCCAAACCGTAGCGCAAGTGCGCTACGGGTTGGAGCCAGGCACCCGTCTAGAAGCGGGTTTGGACTTCGAGTGCGCCGGCGACTGACGGAGCGTATGAGCGCAAGCTGTTCTCCACGCAATTTACGATGTCGTCCGAGAGTGCATGCTGGTCGTCTTGTTTTTCAAGATTAACAAACTTGTTTGCTTTGTAAGTAGCGACGTACTTCAGATCGCCGTAGCGTAGCGGATCTTGTTTCGCTGCCGTCTTCGAGCACGTCGTTAATTTTGCAAGCAGCGGCTTAAGAACAGATTCAGCGTTGTTCGTGCCTTTTGCATAAACATCGAATGCTTCCAATGTTTCAGCGGCGTTCAAATCATTTGCCAGAGGCTTTTGTGTAAAACCAGAAATGTAGTTCGGTTCATCTGTGAACGTGTTGCGCGCTTCTTCAAATGCAGTTCGGCTCTCAGAACGAGTCGCGTGTCTGAAATCTGTGAGATCATCTTTTGAAAAATCAAACAAGATGCGGCCTACGTAACTTACTTTTCCATCCTGAACTTCGAAGCCGTTTGCAAACAAGCTATCAAGGTTCCAGATTTTTGTGGTTTTGCAGCTGAGCCTAGTTCCAAAATAGCGACCTGCTGGAAGTTCTTTGTATACACTTTGTTGGTCAGCTTTAATTGCAACAAAAACAGTTTTACTTGTTGAAACGTTTTGAAGTTTCAACCGGCAACCGTTTGTCGGAACCATTTGTCGATTGCCACTGATTTGATAGGCAATGAGTACGCCTCCGCCACCCGCTTTGTTTTGAACGATCTTCATCGGTGGTTGATCCATCTGATCATTAGCAACTTCGGCCGTGTCGACAGAGCCGCCGCCTTCAGAAATATCGGAGCTTACAACTTTACCGCTAGCACTGCCGCCGTTTTGATCAGAGGTTTGATTTCTGCGATTCATCGAATCACAGCTGGTTAGCAATAAAGTGAAAGCTAAAACGGTTGCGATAGAAAGCGTGGCCATCAGCAGATCTCCTTTGAAATTCTCGAGGCTTTACAAAAGGAAATCATTTTGGGGACTTAGTTACAAGCGGATACGCGTGCGCGCCCTGGTGTTGCCTCGACGTCGCGGGGCAGAAACCAGAGGGAGAGCCTCACGTGGTGTCCACGGCGAGGTGAGATTTTGTTTAGACTTTGCTAATGACGTCTCCGTTAGAAACTCGACCCAGTCACGGATGAATGGAACTTCCCTGCTCATATTGAAGTCATGGCCTTTTTTGAACGCGCGCGACGTTACTGGAAGTCCCGCCTTGCAGAGTATTTCGATATCTTCTGTGACTTCCTCAGGAGGAATGATGCTATCGCGAATCCCGTAAGTCATGAGCCAAGGAGTTCTTGCTCCCGCGCCACTTAGTGCCTGCTTTTTCCACCCACGAAAGAACCACACGTAGCCGCTCACTCCGATGACCGCAGCGAATGGATTTTGGCTGTTCATAACGAGGTCGCTTGCCATGAGTGCGCCTTGTGAATGCCCGAGCAAATAGATGTCTTTGTTGCGCCAGCCCTCGTAGTTCAAATCAAAGATGAGTTGTTGCAAAAGTTTGCGCGAACGCTTCACACCGCGCGCGTGATTCGGCTCAAGATCATACCAGCTATAACCGTCTTGGAATTTATCGGGTGCATTGAGCAAAAGAAAATTCATCCAAGGAAGACCAAGTTCGTAATCAAAATCTTTGAATGAATCAATACTATCGCCTTGGCCGTGAAGGACGATCATCACCTTCTCGCGACCCGACGGTGATGCACACGAGCGTGGTATCCAGCGGCTCTCAAACTGACGATTCTGGTGTGGGCTATTCTCGAAAGCGGATTGCATAAAGTGGGGCTACATTACCACATTGGCGAGGTCAGATTCTTCAGAAAAATTCACCGTTGAAATTGGGTTAGCGGTTTGACTAAAGTGCGCGAGTCGACTGAGACTAAAAAGCATGGCTGATGATTCTATTCGTTTATTGGTAACAGGCGGAACCTTCGACAAAGAGTACGACGAACTAGATGGTCGTTTATTCTTTAAGGATACGCATATAAGCGAGATGTTGAAGCTAGGCCGCTGCAAGCTGCCAGTTGAAATCAGAACGCTAATGATGATCGACTCACTGGATATGTCTGATGCAGACCGGGAAATAATTCTACAAACCTGCACCCGCGCCACCGAGAATCGCATAGTTATCACACACGGGACCGACACTATGGAACTAACAGCTCGAAAGCTTGGTGAGGCACGTATTCCAAAAACAATAATTCTGACCGGTGCGATGATCCCTTACGCCTTCGGCAGCTCAGATGGACTTTTCAATCTGGGCAGCGCCATCGCCTTCGTCCAAAGCCTACCCCATGGCGTCTACGTCGCCATGAACGGCCGCTACTTCGGCTGGCAAAAAGTCCGCAAAAACAAAACCACCGGCTCCTTCGAAGAACAATAGGCGCCAGGCT
>JANOUF010000002.1:0-4349 GCA_031416685.1 Bdellovibrionales bacterium | reverse complement strand
CCGTCCAGCGATTCGGCGGTTTCATTGACCGCTACACGATTGACCAAGCTGTTGAGGACAAAGCTGTGGTGCCACTTCTTTACGAATGTCGGCATATAGGCCAAGAAGTCGATCAGAGGCAAATTGACCAATGGTTTGATCGTGTAACTAGGGATTTAACTGACGACCAGCGAGCTGATCTTAAACGTAAGTTTTCTTCAGCCGATCACGTAAATAAGGCGGAAGAAAAAATCAAGCAAATGGCCTACGACATATCAGATCACTTCAGTAAGAACTGGAAGGGCACTCAGTTCAAAGGCCAGCTAACTGCACCAAACAAAGAGACCGCGATCAAATTTAAGAAGTATTTTGATGAGTTCGGTATCGTGACCACCGAAGTTTTAATTTCAGGACCAGATACCAGAGAAGGTCATGAAGATCCAACTGCTGAAACTACTGACGAGGTTCAGAAGTTTTGGAAACGCATGATGGATCAATATGGCAATGATGAGGCCTATAACGAGAAGATAATCGAGAAATTCTTGGACTCAGATAATCCGGAGATAATCATCGTTGTAGACAAGCTTCTTACCGGATTTGATGCGCCAAGAAATACTGTTTTGTATATTACCCGAAGTTTGAAAGAGCATACGCTTCTACAAGCAATCGCACGTGTAAACCGATTGTGCGAAGGCAAAGACTTTGGCTTTATCATTGATTACTACGGCGTGCTTGGTGATTTGGACTCTGCCCTGTCAACGTATGGCGCTCTCGCAGATTCGTTTGACGAAGGCGATATTTCAAATTCACTAACGAACATCAAAGAAGTCGCAGAGCAGCTTCCGCAAAAACACTCAGTGCTATGGGATGTATTTAAGACTATCAAAAACAAAATGGACATCGAAGAGTACGAAGTCTTTCTCGCTCTTGAAGATGTGCGAGCCGACTTTTATAAAAAGTTATCGGATTATTCACGCACATTCGGTGTTGCGATGTCGTCAGTCGAGTTTGTTGAGTCAACGCCAAAGGCTGACCTTGATCGCTATAAAAAAGATTTGGGATTTTTTCAGAATCTGCGCACTTCAGTTAAACATCGCTACGCTGAGTCCATCGACTATAAAGACTACGAAAAGAAAGTGCAAAAACTCATCGACACCTATGTTGGTGCGACAGACGCCGTTTCACTTAACGAGCCCGTGAACATCTTTGATAAAAAGGCATTTGATGTTGAAGTTTCAAAATTAGGCAATGATTCATCTAAGGCCGATACAATCGCTCACCGCACAAAACGCACCATCACTGAAAAAATGGATGAAGATCCGGTTTTCTATACGAAGTTCTCAAAAATGCTTGAGGAGACGATCCGCGAATGGAAAGACAAACGAATCTCAGATGCAGAATATTTAAGGCGTGCTCAAGCCATTATGGAATCTGTACGTGGTCGAAAAGAAGAAGGTTTACCAAAAGCTCTTGAGGGTAAAGAGGCCGCCAAGGCTTTCTATGGAATAGTGCTTGAAACCATGAAGGAATCGTTGGGCGAAGATCAAAAGACAACAGAGCTGAGCTGCACAGTTGCGCTGACTATTGATGAAATGGTTCAGGCCCACGTTAAACGCGACTGGGTGAACGACTTGGATGCGGCTAATCGTATGAAAAACGATATCGACGACTATTTGTTCGAGCTTAAGACTAAAGAGAAAGTTAATCTGTCGGTGGAGCAAATCGACCGAGTAATGAATGATTGTATTTCGGTCGCGAAGAGAAGGTACGCACGATGAGCGAAGTCGAACCACAAATGGGTCAAGTGATGTACGGCTCAACGCCAATTGATTTCGAACTGGAGCGTAGGGATCGCAAAACTCTTGAGATCAGTGTCGAGCCAGATGCCAAGGTAAAAGTAATTGCGCCATTCGATGCGTCTCTTGAATCGATCGGTGAAAAAGTAAAAAAGCGAGGCGATTGGATCCTAAAGCAGAAACGCTATTTCTTCGAGTTGCCGCCAAAACAACCATCACGCGAATATGTGCCTGGTGAAACTCATCACTTGTTGGGAAAGCCCTACCGACTAAAATTTGAGGCCAGCGACAGTGAGCTACTTCAAATCGAGGGTTCACTGTTGATTGTTTACGGATCAAGGGAACCTGCTCGAGTTGAAGCTCTGATGCGCAACTGGTATCGCCATCGTGCTGCTCAAGTGTTTGATGGGCTACTTAACGAGTGGTGGCCACGCATGGGCTTTGATGCCGACAAGCCCACTGTCCAAATACGCAAAATGGAAAAACGCTGGGGATCATGTACTGCCAAGGGCGGTTTGATTTTCAACGAGGAACTAATCAAGGCACCGAAATCCTGTATCGAATACGTGGTCGTGCATGAGCTATGTCACTTAATAGAGCGAGATCACACAAATCAATTTTATTTTAAACTCACTTCGTACCTCCCAGATTGGCAGCAGCGGAAAAAACGACTTGAGGAATTTAGTTTGTAGGGAGGATCATGTCCAAAGAGTACCAGACACGAAGCACGTCGAATAATACCGCGAAGGTGGCAGACATTGAAATTTCAGCAACAAGTAATACCAGGCGCATCCTTCGTTCTGAAATTATTGAGAGAAATCCAAAGAACGCAGACGCGGGGATAAAAGTCGCCATTCTTCATCAGAAGAAGAATGGTGAAAGCTGGGAGGACATCAAGGATAAGTCGCTCTCTACTCTAAAAGCTGGCGAGATGATGAAACTAAGTCTTGGATCAGAAGAGACACTGGCCGTTTTTAGAGAAATGGAAAATCTTTATGCAATCCACAAGCAAAAGGGCGTTGAATACGGAGAAAATAATCTCGTAGTTGGTCGCGATGACGAGGTAATTAAGGCCGATCCCCGGCGCCTTGATTTTATCAAGAAGCTCATTGATCGTGGCCATTCTCAGGAAGTTTGGGAGCAGCTCATCGAGGCCGATCCTGACCTGGCTACAAAACTAAGTTATTCTCGACTTTATCAATCACGGCACGATGCTTTGATGATATTTGAGCAAATGTTGATGCAGGAATTATCGGAACAACAATGGCAGGATTTCTTTGAAGAGAATAAATGGATTTTTGGCTACGGGCTGAACTATCAAATTTTACGACCAGTTACCACGCAAGCTAACTATGGTGGCGAGAGAGTTACAGGTAAGGGAAAAAACAAGGGGGATTTTTTAAGTGCCTCTCAAGCCTCCGTTAAATTTACCGTGCTAATTGAGATCAAAAAGCCTTGTTCTGTTCTTGTTGAGGCAAAGCAATATCGAAACGACGTCCATTGTATCGGCCCAGATGTTTTAGGGGGCGCTTCACAATTGCGCGGCAATGCCCATCGCTGGCAAGTTGAAGGATCAGCTACCAGTGGAAATCGTGATGCCCTGGAGGCAAACTCGATTTACACAGTTCAGCCTAAAAAAATTCTGGTAATTGGGAAAACGACTCAGCTGTCAAGTCGTCCAATGCGCGAAAGTTTTGAATTGTTCCGCCGTAATCAGGTAGATCTTGAAGTCCTTACTTTCGACGAGCTGCTTGAAAGAGCTAAGTTCATTTTGGACCACTCGCAGCCCGAAGATTCCTCGAATGCCAAAATAGTTGATGAAGCTTTTGGATTTTGAGGAATAAACGTAAACTTAGCCCGCGTACAATCACTCGCCAAAATCACCTGCTTGTGTTGTTAACCATGAAGGACCAGGAGAGAACTTTTACAAGAGTGCGCTTAAATTAGTCTGGCGTTTTGTCAGTTCACTTAAGCGTTTTTCTTTCCAATACAGATCTCGTTCGATGTTCAATCCCATTGGTCCGGATAAACCTTTTAGGTCTTGAATCGAAAAATATCCCAGCTCGACTTGTGTTCCGGAGATGATTCCGAAAAACAATCCTTCAGTTTCATCATATGAAGTTGCGTACCATGTCCAGTTCGACCAGGAAGCAAAAAACTTTGCGACAATGATTGGATCTTTGATGTCTTGGTTACCAAGTTCTCTGAATCGATCAAGTAAAGTTTGGTTTAGTAAGTTCATCTTAGCTCCATGGTGATTTTCTAGATGCAATACAAATTGGGAGCCTCGTATCAGGACAATTGTAACTCCATTTCTCTGAAATGAAATCCGAAATGCGATTAAATTATTGCGGCAGGACTGCCGCGGTCTCCTGACCGCGTCCGACTTCGTCGGCTACGCAATCGGAGATTGCTCGCGCAAAAATAGCTTCCTGCCACGGCTGTCCGGTTCGCTGCGCTGTTATAAATTGAAAAAGGCCTGATTGTCCTTGAGGTTAGTTGCTTACGACCAAGTAAATAACTTTCCAAACAGGAGTCAGGCCTTGGCCCAAAATACTGTGTTCGCTCAACTTA
>JANOUF010000001.1:0-3433 GCA_031416685.1 Bdellovibrionales bacterium | reverse complement strand
GGAGTTTGGTCTTTCCAGCTCGCCCACGCATTTGCAGGGCGCCAGAGAACTTTGGCATCTAACACCAAGAACCCAGCGACTTCAGATGAGTCCGGTCCATCTAGGTAAATACTGTTGGCAATCGCGCTCCCACCCAAATTTTCAACGATGAAAATTGCCGCAAGTTTTTTCTCAAGACGTCTCTGAATTTTTGTGGGAAGCGAGCGTATCGCTTTGGCGATTGGCTTTGCGAATGATGGATCGTTGACCGCGGTCGGAACTTCACTAAAACCTTGGCGAAAATTATCGGCACGCAGGTAGTTGAGGACTTCCTCTGGTGGAGCGCCAATTCGACCCGAAAGAGGCTTTTTGAAGTGCGACTTCCAATACTCCGTTTGCCGAACCGAAAGTCGTTCAAGCGCCTTCGGATCATCGTTGAGACTTTGGCCCAATTGAGTAGAGCGAGCAATGATCAGTAGGGCGGCACCGAGACAGATAACCGCGACAACTGGGACAAAAACACGCAAAGCTTTGCGATTCATTATTTGAGTTTAGCGATACTACCGAAAAAGTAAAAGAATTTGCCACATCTCCTTTAGACATTCGCTAGAAGGATCATGCTAGGTTCAAATCCTTCAAGCGGTCTCGGATGATCGCTCAGGCAAAAAACTTTGGAGGATAGAATGGTTGATATGGCAATGGAACAAGACAAAATCGAAAACGTTCACGAAGGTAAACTCACACGCGCTGTGGAAACTCAGACTGCGAAAATTCCGAGCATTGCTTACTTGAACCTCGCGGTTGGTAGCATGGCGCTCTCAGCAGCAACCGCATTCATATTTAAAAATCGCCCACTAGCTAATTTTTTCGGACTTTGGGTTCCAAGTCTGATGTTGATCGGCGTCTACAATAAGCTCGTGAAGATGGAAGCTCACATCGATCGCGAACTATTACATTAATAATGGTCACTAGAATTCGATTTCCGTATTCGCACAAGCTCATGTGATCGAAACGCGAAAAAGGGCCGGGAGAGAAATCTTCCGGCCTTTCTTTTTTCTGCTTCTGACATTGAGTTCTGGATTTACGCTCGGCTACAGTCTGCAATTCGTCGGCGAAGCAGCTCGATAGGCATCAATGAATTCAGGAATATGACTCTTGATGTTCTGAATTCGTGTTGAAGGTGCCGGATGCGTCGACATAAATTCTGGTGGAGCACCGCCACCAGCGGTCCTCATGTTCTCCCATAAGGTGACAGCTTCGTTAGGATCAAAGCCCGCATTGGCCATGTAACCGAGTCCGATGATGTCTGCTTCTGATTCTTGGTCGCGGCTGTGAGGAAGTAATACAAACCCTTGAGCTACGATTCCAAGGGAACCCATGATCCAAGGATACTCTTTGCTTTCTTGATTCATCGCCGAACTGAGCCCCGCCATTACAAATTGTGTACCGAGACCTTCAGAAACGCGTTCATTACTATGCTCAGCAATGACGTGACCAATTTCATGTCCGATAACAGCGGCAAGCTGCGAAGGTGTTTGGGCGACCTTTAATAATCCTGTATGCACACCGACCTTTCCGCCGGGAAGTGCAAATGCGTTCGCGGAGTCGTCTCTGAAGACCACAATTTCCCATCCGCCTTGAGGAGCGTGTTGTGTAACCTGAGCAGTGAGGGGGGCGGCTACGCACTTCACGTAATTGTTGATTGAGGCTGAGCGTTCGATCGGAACTTTCGATTTCATGTCATCGAATGCCTGAACGCCCATCGCATCCAATTGCTGATCTGGAACCCACTTAATCACTTTTCGTCCACGTGGCGATGTCGAGCACGCGATGGTCACAAGACAAATAACAAATGCAAACAAGAGTCTGATCCAATTTTTCGTCATGCTGATCTTCTTCATGGCTTGTCTCCTCGAAGTTCCTTTTGAAAACTTACCCTAACTCGTCTGCCATTAGACTGTCGACACCCACAAATGGTTCAAAAGGTGACACGCACCTTTTTGCCCAGCAGCGTGTCACCCTCTAGACCCTAAAGGAGCCTATTTGCAGTGGTGATTTGCCACTCGAAAAGGGCTCTTGTATATTAAGGCATGCCCGCGACTTACGTTACAGCTCCAGCTCACCGTGAATATGATCTCGTCGTCATCGGCTCAGGTCCAGGCGGACAAAAAGCCGCAATTTCATCGGCAAAACTTGGAAAGAAAGTTCTGGTCATCGAGAAAGATCACCTCGGTGGCTCGTGCATTCACACCGGCACAATTCCAAGTAAAGCACTCCGTGAAGCAGCGCTTTCGGTTTTTGAAGCAACGAGCTTGGCTGCGATATCTGAACGTACCAATGCCGTCATTCAAAGTGAGATGACAATTATTTCGGCTCAGCTTCAGAGAAACAAAGTTGAAGTCGTGCGCGGCACCGGCCGATTTTTGAGTTCAAACGAGATTGAGATTCTTGGAGGCGATGGAAAAACTCACTCCGTAAAAGCAAAAGTCATTGTTATCGCCGTCGGCACACGTCCGCGTCGACCTGACGACCTTAATTTTGATAACCGAACCGTTTTTGATAGCGACACAGTTTTAACGTTGGTTGAACATCCAGAATCGATGTTGGTTTTGGGAGCGGGCGTAATTGGCTGTGAGTACGCAAGTATTTACGCGAAAATGGGAATTGAAGTGACACTCGTTGATCGCCGACCAAACTTGTTGCCGTCAATCGATCGCGAGATCGTTGCTGCGCTTATTCAGCATTTCAAAAAATACCGGATTCGCCTACACCTTGGATGGAACCATTCCAACATTCGGCTCGTCGAAAAATTACCGAGAACAAAACGTGCAGGTGCACGGGTCTGTTTAAGTCTTGGTGAAAGCGATGAGAGCGCGATCGACATGGAATTCGACACGATTCTTTATTGTGCAGGTCGAACCGGAAACTTCGAAAGCCTACAACTCGAAAAGGCAGGTTTAAAAGCCGATGATCGCGGACTTCTTCCGGTGAACACGAATTATCAAACCACCGCTTCGCACATTTATGCCGTTGGGGACATCATCGGCGCACCAGCGTTAGCAGCAAGCGCCGCAGAGCAGGGAAGGCTTGCAGTACAACACGCTTTTTCAGGCATTGCGGTGAGCTTCCCTTCGACGTTCCCATATGGAATCTACACCATTCCGGAAATTTCATCGGTTGGTGCGCAAGAAGAAGATTTAAATAAAGCGGGAATCAAATTCGTGACCGGAATCGCGCGCTACAGCGAACTCGCCCGCGGAAAAATTCTTCGCGATGAGCATGGATTCTTAAAACTTTTAGTGGACGCTAAAACAGAAAAAATCTTAGGAGTTCATGTCATCGGTACTGGGGCAACCGAATTGGTTCACATCGGGCAAACGGCGATGGCATTTGGTGCTGAGGTTAAATTTTTCGTCGATAACGTTTTCAACTATCCGACACTCGCGGAAGCATA